>JAAYKT010000467.1 GCA_012522255.1 Clostridiales bacterium | reverse complement strand
GGCCCATGGCCTTCCAGAAATGCAAAAAAAGAGTGGCTTTGGAGATGTCGAAACTCTCCATGTCTCTGTTGCCCAGGCGGAGGATGAATATTTTGTGGGCACAGAATTTATTTTGTCTATTTCTAATGAAGACATAGCCAAGGCAAAGCAACTTTTTTTAAAATTCAGCTCTGGAAATTTACTTGAAACAACAGATTTTGGCGAGATATTGGAAAGGGATGGGAATACCGCTGTAATTTATGTTAATGGCATTCAAGCTGCAGAAGAAGAGAACTATATGTTTAGTTACAACATAACCAGACTCTCTGCTGCTATGAGAAAGGCCTTAAATAGAGAACGAAGTAATGTTGGAAGGACTGCATATGCAGATAGTGTGAAAAAGTTGCTTTTGAAAAGCAATAGCGAAACCGTTATACAACAGTTGGTCAACGAATTGAAAAAGCTTGAAGAAGGCGGATGCTATGATGAAATTAATTATTTAGATGTTCAAGTTCACGCAATGAAAACATACAATGCTCAAAAACCGGTTGTATTTCTTTCTCAAGAGGGATTATATGAATTGTCCCCCGATGAAAAAGAAAAAATCGAAGAATCAGGACGAGAAATAGTTATCGTTCCTGGAAATGCTTTTGATAAAATTAAAAATTCCACGGATATTAACGGCAAGCCGATGGGAACGGTTGATTTAATATATAAAGAATACAATAAAAACTTCAAATATTCTTGGGTAGCACCGGAAGATTTATCCCCCAAGCGAAAAATTGTCTGGGAAAAGCGTCATATTGTTATGGATTGGCTGGGAGATAAAAAATGGAGGCGCAAAATAAAAATTTCTGAGACGATAAATGAATTTATAAGCTTTGATACTGAAGGAGTATATGATAGAGAAGAGGATGCCATCATCATAAAAGATAGCGTTCTTGATAAGGAGAATCTTTTTTATAATGTATTGATTCATGAGTATATCCATGCAACCACCGGATATCCAGATAATGACCGTGATTTTGAAAATGAGTTAGGAAAGATTATTGGCAGAATGGGCATGGAAATATTCAACGATGAAGATAAGGAAGCAATTCAGCCATCATTTAAAAGGAAACTTTTCGGGTGGTTCAAATAGAAAGAAAGCATAATTACTCTTCCGATTCTTGATCTGGAGCGTAAACCCGTTTTAAGGGCAATAACCCTTTGTAGCGAGAATTGAATTCTTCATAATCTTGTAAAACAAGATCAACTAGTTCATTTCCATCAATCAACCTTAGATTGCTTTTGCTCTTAGCAAAATTTTTGGCCGGATTAGTAAAGTTCCCAAGGGTAATAAACAGACCGAATTCTCCTGGATCAACCTTACCATACAAAGATGAAACAGCTGGATCACCAACATTTCCATCTGAACTCTTCACCTATACCTTAATAATAGGTGGTTCAAAACCTAGTTCGTCCTTATGAGCTAGAATATCAATACCCCCATCAGGTCCTTCTGGAGATACTCTAGTACGATAGCCCATTGTCTGCAGTAAATGAGAAATAAAATCTGCTAGTGGATGACCTTTGAGTTCCTGGGCAAGTTTTTTCAAAATATAATCACGGGTGATTTGTTCAATATCATCGGATACCATAGGATCTACTCTATGGCATGCCTCACACATTTCCGCACAGAATAAAAGATACTAATATAATTTAGAGGTTTTAAAAAGAAAAGGGAGAATATTTTATAATATTGTAAATAGCCTTCTCACAGCAATCATTGAACTTTGTCACGATATCAGGAAAACTGCCGGGCGGCAGTTTTTTGTATTTTATTGAAGCGAAAATGATGTGGTTTTACTAGCAACTAGATTATAAAGGATGAAATTTCGAAGCGTAAACAAGCCAATGGGAAGTGTATTTCAATTGTGAAATATTCGCGATTATAAATAGGTGGCGGATATTGGTTGTAGGTAAAGTAAAGGACAGGCATTATTAACGGTAGTTAGTTATCGGGATATGAATATTACAGTGATATGGGAACCGTTGTCTGATGATCTTTAGGTAAGAACTGCTATTAAATAGGGTGAGATAAAGGGGGATATTGCATGAGATATTTGGTGTTTGAGACCAAGACCTTCAAAGATGACCTGATACATTATG
>JAAYKT010000055.1 GCA_012522255.1 Clostridiales bacterium | reverse complement strand
GTTCCTACTCCGGTCAATGCAGATCATACTCCTGATCTGTCCCCGGTGGTGGGGGCCAGTCATACCCTGGGGAGGAATCTGGTCAAAGGATCGGTAGTTGTTTATGAATCAACGGTGTATCCGGGGGTGACGGAAGAAATCTGTATACCCATCCTGGAAGAGGAATCGGGTCTGAAAGCCGGGGTGGATTTTAAGGTGGGCTATTCTCCGGAACGGATCAATCCGGGGGATAAGGTACATAGACTGGAGACCATAGTTAAGGTTGTTTCCGGTATGGATGATGTGTCACTGGATATCATTGCCCGGGTTTATGAACTGGTGGTTGATGCTGGTGTTCACCGGGCTGAATCTATCAAGGTGGCGGAGGCGGCCAAGGTTATCGAAAATTCCCAGCGGGATATTAATATCGCTTTTATGAATGAGCTGGCTATTATTTTTAATAAGATGGGGATCGATACCAAAGCGGTCCTTCAGGCGGCGGGGACTAAATGGAACTTTTTAAACTTTTTCCCCGGGCTGGTGGGAGGGCATTGTATCGGTGTTGACCCTTATTACCTTACATATAAGGCGGAACAGCTGGGCTATCATTCCCAGATCATTTTATCCGGCCGGCGCATCAATGATGATATGGGTAAATATGTGGCAGAAAACACGGTGAAAAAAATGATCCAGGCGGGTAAACCGGTGAAGGGTTCTGCTGTGGCTGTTTTGGGCATAACCTTCAAAGAGGATTGTCCTGACAGCAGGAATACCAGGGTGATAGATGTCATCCGGGAGCTGAAGGATTACGGGGTAAAGGTCCTGGTGGTGGATCCGGTGGCCGATGCCGGGGAAGTGCTGGATGAATACGGTATCAGTTTAAATAGGCTGGAAGATATCGATGGGGTGGATGCGGTGATTTTTGCTGTGGCCCACCAGGAATTCATCGAATTGAGCCTGGAACAGATCAAGGATTGGTATCGCCTGGCACCGGCGTATTTTGCCAACGGAGTAAATGGACAGGCTGCTGCCACCCTTGATGATGACTGTGAGGCAGTAAAAAATGTTTTGATCGATGTGAAAGGCATCTTTGACCGGAAGGAAGCGGAAGGATTGGATTATTTGTACTGGAGGCTGTAAGGTGGGTTACAAGGATTTAAAGTTTGCTGAGGGCAGCATTTTCCTGGTCACCGGGGGGGCAGGTTTTATTGGCTCCAACCTCTGTGGAGCAATACTGGCCATGGGCTGTAAAGTGCGCTGCCTGGATGATT
Organism: Clostridiales bacterium; assembly: GCA_012522255.1. GTDB lineage: Bacteria > Bacillota > Clostridia > Lutisporales > Lutisporaceae > JAAYKT01. The sequence continues at coordinate 4,026 of JAAYKT010000055.1, read as the reverse complement.
TTTCTACCGGGAAGCGGGAGAATATTGCCGGTTTTTCAGGTGATGATAATTTTACCCTGATGGAAGGGGATATCCGCAGTCTGGATGTCTGTCTCACCGCCTGTGAAGGGGCGGACTATGTGCTCCATCAGGCGGCCTGGGGTAGTGTGCCCCGCAGTATCAAGATGCCCTTATTATATGAAGAGATAAATATCCGCGGGACCCTGAACATGATGGAGGCGGCCCTAGGGTCCGGAGTGAAAAAGTTCGTCTACGCCTCCTCCTCATCGGTATATGGGGATCATCCGGCCCTGCCTAAAAAGGAAGGGCAGGAGGGGAAGCTGCTGTCACCTTATGCAGTTACCAAAAGGGTCAATGAAGAGTACGGCCGGCTCTATAAGGAACTATATGGCCTGGATACATACGGACTCCGGTATTTTAACGTCTTCGGGCGGCGCCAGGACCCAGACGGAGCCTATGCCGCCGTCATCCCCAAATTCATCAAGCAGCTGCTAAATGATGAACAGCCCACCATCAACGGCGACGGCCGGCAAAGCCGGGACTTCACCTATATAGAAAACGTCATCGAAGCCAACCTCAAAGCCTGTTTGGCGACCTCTGAAGCAGCCGGAGAATCTTACAACATAGCCTACGGTGGCCGGGAATATCTAATCGATATCTACCATGAACTGTGCAAAGCTCTGGGCAAAGATGTCGAGCCGATTTTTGGACCCGAGCGGGCCGGAGATATCAAGCATAGCAATGCGGATATAAGCAAGGCCCGGGAACTGCTGGGGTATGAACCGGAGTGGAGCTTCGAGCGGGGGATCGAGGAAGCGATTGGGTGGTATCGGGAGAATTTATTTCTTGGGAATGGGAAACAGTAACATACCACCATATCATTTTCTGGTAATATCACTTAGATATCTTCTGGCAAAATAAGATTGTCGCTAAAGAAAATATATTCTTTAGCCTTTTTACTATTCCGGATGCTGTAGGTTACATCAAGATAGCTGTATCGATAGGCTGAATATATTTCTGCAACAAGAGGACAAATATCATATGTAACTATCCACTTTCTTTCGCATCTCGCTATTTTTTTTGCTAGCTCTCGATGGTCATCTTCATTGAAAGAGTTCTTATATAATTTTGCTCCTTTTTTAACATAAGGAGGATCGAAGTTGATAAAAACTTTATAAAACTGTCGCAAGTTCTGGGATTGCAAAAGCTCTTTCGCATCTAAGTTAAATATATGAATTTGTTCTTTCCGTGCAGCTATATTATTGATTTTATTTATAAGATTCAACTTGTTAAAACGTGCATCGATTGGATTAGGACCTTGTTGGTTGTTGCCCCCAATCATCCCTCCTTTAATTATGCCAGATACATTAGTGCGGTTCAAAAAGAAGGTAGCAAACCCTAAAGAAAGGCTATCGCTTGTATTTCGACGCAAATAAATATTTCTTTGGCGCCTCCATTCATCTGGGGTCACTTTAGTCTTTATGATTAATTCACAAAAATCGTCTGTCTGGTTTAATATTGAGTACCAGAAGGAGTATATGGACACATCTAAATCATTTATAACTATACGTTTTACATCACCATTCAAAAGAAGCTTTATAGCTAATCCGGCTCCTCCTGCAAAAGGTTCAATATATGTTTGGCCTATTAGGTTGTTACATTCTAGCAATTTCTTAACATAAGTATATAATTTAGTTTTTCCACCTGGATAGCGTAAAGGTGAGAGTGTTGTTGACATTGTTTATTTACCCCTCTTACGATAGATATCGATAGTTAAATTGGCCATTCTTTTGGGTTAATCCCATGAAACTCTGCGACCTTGCGGAAAAGGATATGTAAATCATCATAAAATCTATCAATCTCTTCAGAGTTCTCAGGATTATGAACCCAATGCTTAAAGAGCAATTTGAAAAAACATTGATGTTTAGCAAATACATTTTTACGCAATTCTCGCTCTACGCCATGCGTAGATTGTCCAGCAGTTTTCAATTCATGTAACTTCTCTGCGATACCATCAATATCTGGCTTCCGATTGTTTAAAAAATTTACCTTTCCATAGTTTAGTTGCAGTATTGTCTCATCAATCCAAAATGGATCGTTATTATCGAATAATTGAATTGAATAATCCATAATAAATTTTTCAGGTGAATCACAACCGGGTAATACTGTAATGTATTTACTCAAATCTCTCTTTGTACGCTGATCTCCATCTAAAATACAAATAGACTGCATAGTGGATCTAAGTAAATAAATGTCACTAAATATACTAATTAAGTTTTGTGCGCCAATATTAGCATTCACCAAATGGAAAAAATGCCACACACTGGCAAACCCATCTTTTGTTTTTTCATAATATTCGAATAAAATATTTAAGAAAATCCTTGCTTCTTCATCCTCAGTAAAAACTGGTATTACATTGCTTTTATAGATGTCATCCTTAGTGATATCATGTAAAAACATTTTGATTTTGTAGATATCTGGGTCATCCATTTTTTGAACATCCGTAAGGTTATCAATCAAATAAATCACATTATCGCCTTTGGCAAGGGCATGTTCTAGCAAAGAAAGACTGTGTGTGGTAAATATAATCTGGGTCTTGTATTCGGCAGAATATCTCCTGAAGAGTTCTAACAAATTTATTTGGTAAGATGGATGCAATGTTGCGTCTAATTCATCTATTAAAAGAATGCTTTCAACACTATTTCTACTTTCGATTGATTGATAATAATATTTCAAAGAAACGAGTGCCGTTAGAAGCATATATAGGTTATCCTCGCCAGCAGATATAGTATTTGAATCAATACCATCAATGTCGCTGCCGAAATCTACACGCACCTTAATATCTCCCATTTTTTGTGGAGTAGGAGAAGTAATTGTTATGTGCGTAAAACTACTGTATAGATTAGCAATCTCCTGTTGATATTCAATAGGCAATGATTTTTTAATCGCCTCTACAGCTTCATCGTTTTGGAATTCACCAAAAGGGAATAGTCTTGCAAGTCCCAAATATATCACAGGGCAATATGGCAAAGAATCTCTGGTGCCTCGTTGATAGTAAGGTTTTATTGCATATCTATTATTAATTTTGGAATTATGTTTTCTAAACGATAGTGGCGTATGGTCGCTATATTCTATTGTGAAAATAGTTCCTTGCCGTCCGTTTGTAGGATCGTTATGCTTCTTGTCCCCTTTGGTGAGACTTTCGATTTTTGGATTTGTAACACTATTGACCTTATTTATTACTTCTAAGCACTTAGGTTCTCGTAGCCAATCACACTTTTTAGTTACCGCTTGAAAAGAATTACTCACAATATGAAGTAATGAGGTTTTGCAAGTCCCATTTGTGCCAGATATTATATTAATTTCATTAGAAAAATCAAAATCAATACTTTCGATTTTTCTGTATTTAATAATAGAGATCTTTTTTACCATTTTATCACCCCAAATAATCCTGATCATATAAGCATAAAAATTCATATGATTCTGCCATGAAACACAAAAAAATATAAATCATTAATAATACAATTACTGCAAAAAAGGAGTAATATCCTTCAAATAATACTAAACTTATCATAATACAGAAAATCAGGTAGATATTTTGAATAAGTTGAGGGAATACGTTTTCGCCGATTGAATAATATATCATTTGACAATGAAAAAGAGCCAGCAATATTCCGGGGCGGTGGAGCCACGATTCCGGTAAATGAGAGCCAGGGTTCCGGAGCCAGGGACCACCATTCAAGAGGAGGAACCACCTCCGGGTGGACAACACCACGCCGCAAGCTATTCATTTATAATGTCCCTGCCGATTCATCCTTATTTGACTGAGGAGGAGCAGGAAAGAGTTATTGCAGTGGTGGGGAGAAGTGTGGGAGAGTAAATAGTAGGTGATTAATATCAGTGCTGACTATGATGTTATAATCCTGGGGGGCGGGATCAATGGCTGTGCCACTGCCCGGAAGCTTTCTCAGGAGGGCAAAAGGGTTTGTCTCCTGGAGAGGTTTACCATTTGTAGTGGAACTTCCT
>JAAYKT010000466.1 GCA_012522255.1 Clostridiales bacterium | reverse complement strand
GAATCCTCCTCGTTAAGTATTTTTATTTTACCTTAACTCGGAGGATTTTCATACACAAACTATTTCACAGTCTCTTTTAAATTATTAGAATTTTATTTGAGTTTAGATAAGGATTTCCCTGTGGCGCAATTTTTAACCATTAATATTTCCGCCATAACACTTAATGCTATCTCCTCCGGTGTTTCCGCTTTTATATCAAGACCCACCGGTGTAAATACTTCATCCAAAGATGATTGTTGCATACCTTCGGATTTAAGCTGAATGAATATTTCTTCCACCTTTTTTCTGCTCCCAATCATCCCTATATATCTATGCTGTTTTTTTAAAACGATTTTTAAGGCATCTTTATCCCATTTATGGTCCCAGGTGGCAATAACAAAAAAAGTGTCGCTGTTTGTGTTTTGCTCTTCTATAGCCATAGCCATATCTTCATTTATAACTATATTGTTTGCTTCGGGATAACGCTGCTTATTCGCCCATTCCGGCCGGCTGTCTATTACGGTAATATCAAAGTCTACCGTATCCGCAATATAACTGATTGCTTTATTAACATGTCCTGCTCCGCATAGGATTAGTTTTGGCCGTGCCTTATGAACTTCAACAAAAACTACGGCATTTCCTCCACAAGCCAAACTTAATAAGCTGCCGGTGTCACTTTTTATTTCTATCAATTTTGATTTCCCTTGCTGAATGGCTTTTATTGCTTCATCTATGCTTTGTTTTTCCAATATGCCGCCGCCAATGGTTCCTGTTATGCTACCATCCGCGAATACAATCATCTTTGAGCTTTCATGCCTGGGAACGGAACCCCCTGACTTAATTATCATAAGAACCGCAAAGTCTTTTTTATCTTTTTGTGCCTTAATTATTTCATCATAAATATTCATTGCTACTCCTAAGTCCTTAACTATACAAGATTTTATAAAGCCTACCAATACTGAACAAGCTTCCCGGTTTTATTTGTTCCTTGCTATGGCTTTTACCGAGTTTTCTTTGATATTAGTAGTTTTGCCAATATTTGTGGCTTTAACCCTGCATTATTCCATTTTTACTAATTCAAACATAATTACGCTTAAATCACATGTTTTATTTTACTGTATAATATGCTAAACCAATGGTACCGGGGCCCACATGCAATCCGATGATGGGGCCGATTGAATATACCGGAACCTCTTTGTCCGTTTTGCATTTTATGTAATCAGCTAATTCTCTGCCTTCGGACTCACAATTAATATGATGTACCACCACCTGTCCAAGGCCTTTTTCTTTTATTTCTTCTAAAAAGAACTCTACTATCCTTTCCACGGCTCTCTTTTTTGTCCTGACCTTTTCAAATATTGTTGTCATGCCGTCAGTTACCGTTAATATGGGTTTTATCTGAAGAACCGTACCCAAAAGAGCCGAGGCAGTACCGATCCGTCCACCTTTTTTTAAATAGTATAAAGTCTCGGGAACAAAAAGAAAACGACTCCTCTCAATTACATAGTTAATTGCATCAATAACGCTTTTTAAAGATTCTTCCGCTTTTGCGGCCACAGCACCCGCCAAGACGGCAAAACCCATTTCCATTGAGTTGGATTTGGAATCTACAATTTCAATTATTGCTTTTGGATACTTCTTC
>JAAYKT010000465.1 GCA_012522255.1 Clostridiales bacterium | reverse complement strand
CCCCACCACTGTATCAGAGATAATGAGAACCGTATTGAGAGCAACCTTTGGGGAGCAGGAAGCCTTTTTCGCACAAGCGCAGGAGCTACATGCAAAAAACACCATGTTGCTTCTGAAGAAACTTCAAGGCGATGATATAACCTTATTGGATGTCTACACCGCCTTGATGGATATAGAGAGTATGCAGAGTAAAGTAGAAGATTACGAAGAATTATATGGTGAAGATGTTTTGACAGAGTATTTTAAGAAAGAAGCCTTTGGCAGAAACCGGGATAAACTGCATCAATTTGCTATGGGATTGCGCTTGCAGATATCCGACTTACTCACAAATTCAACAATCCAAAATGTTTTGGTAGGAAGATCCGATATAAGTTTAGATAGAGTCATGGCAGAAGGTGGAGTATTATTGTTCAACACCTCCCTGGGGAAAATGGGATATATGAGCAGAATATTCGGGCAGTTTTTGATCATGCATATACAGAACGCAGTATTTAGACGGCCCGGGACAGAGTTTAATAGGATACCGCACTATTTATATATAGACGAACTACCGGTATATTACAATCCCGAACTCGAAACATTGTTAAACCTCGGCAGGAAATACCGTTGTGGTTGCGTGTTTACTATACAAGGCCCGTCACAGTTAGAAATAGGCAAACAAGGGCAAGCCATACGGGAAAAGATGTTAAACGGCTGCAGGAACAAAATTGTATTAGGGATAGAATCAGCCAGAGATGCACAGTTGATCTCAGATAGTTTTGGAGAACAGGAAGAAATACAGCTTCGGAAAATGCGTAAACGGTGGAGTGTGATGCCAGAATCCTATGCCGAGACCGAAATGATGACAGCCAGATTTGACTACACAAAGATATTAGAGATAAAACGCTGGCACGGCTATGTAAAGATGGTCAAAGAAGGTAGCAATCAAGTACCAGTGGAAGGCGTATTTGAACCGCCATGGGAGTTTCAGACCAGGATAGCTAAAGAGTTAGGCGGCCAACAAAGACTGACACTAGCAAAATAAAAACATATTAAAAGGGAGGGTAAAACCTCTCTTTTTAATTTCAGGTAAAAAGAAAGGAAATAAATATGAAAATGTTTTTAAAAATAATAAAAAGCGAGAAAGGTTATATTATACCATTTACCTGGCCAATTTGTATTATAACTGCCATAATCACTTTCATATATAGAATTTAAAAGAGGGCATATGTTTTTCCAGTAGAAAAAATAGGAGGGACGGATATGCTTTTAACGGTGCAAATGGCCAAGGCAAAAACATTGCCGGCAGGAACAAGGATAATAGACATAACGATCAAGAGCAGCCGGCCCCCATGGGATATATTCGCACCAACATGGAACATGGTAAACGCATATAAGGCAGGGGAACTCAGCGAAGAAGGTTATACTGAGCAATATATAAACTTAATGCGGAAAAGATATAAAGAGAATAAAAATGTTTTCCAACAGTTAATACAAATGGCTATGCACGAATCCGTAGCTTTGGCGTGTTACTGCACACCAGGAGAATTCTGCCACCGTCATATATTGAAAAATATATTGCAAAAAATAGAACCTCGCCTTGAATACATAGAGGAACCGACCGTTGAGCAAGCCGTATTATTTTAAAGGAGAAGATCATGGCAGATATAAAGATATATAAAATAACTATCACCCAGGGGTATCTGATAGATAGAGATGGATATAGCTATTCATTACTGCCATGTGATGCAGAGAATTGCGAAGGGTATGATGATGGCGGGCAAATATACACATTGCCGACTGGCTATAATCTTGAAGAGAGAAGGCCCGGCAGCAAATGTATCTATAGCCCAGGCGGCAAAGCCTGTATTTTAAAAAAGCTGGACCGATATCCAGCAATTGCAGATGGCAATATAACCATATTATTAGCAAAAAGCCAGGAGAAATACAAGTCAGCTGGAAAGTGGAAAGATATGTCAATAGATTTAATCCATAAAGACGGAAAGACATTTGCTTTAAATGGATGGGATGGAGAATCATATATAAGCTCATGGGAAGTAAAAGGAATAGATTCCATAGGAGAATACAATATAAGGCCCGTATATGCGCAGCAGGCCGATGATAGTAGTTTAGTGGTAGTTGATTACGAGATTATCGGCAGGTAAAGACCATATTATGGTATATTAAAAGATGGGAAGAAAAATGACAGATAAACACTTTTGGGATTTTCAGTAAACAACACCATAAAACATTGTAAAATACCTTGTAAAGACCCTTCTTCTTAATAATATCAGGGGGTGCAGGGGATGAGTCCATTTATAAACATACTGTTGATAGTCGTCTTAACGGCAACATTGCTAACTTATTTGATCCACAAAGAAAATAGTTACCGCAAAGAAATGGCCAAAAAACTTGATAATATAATTTTACTGTTGCAGAAGGAGGGTTAGCATTGAAACGAGAAGCCAGTACCGATCTTTGGGTATATGATCTTTTGAAAGACGCAGGGTTAGGGTATTTTCCCCCCCAGGGCAGCGATATAAAAGAAATAGACAAAGCCTTAAAGTCAGCATCAAAAAAGGTACCAAAAAACATAGGCTACCCAGAGTATACTGGAACCTTAAAAGATTTTTTTGATAGTCATAGAAAATAAAGCCGATATGACATTCCACGAAGCAAGAGATGACGAAGGAATCTTAAAAGAAGATAAAAAAGTCGTGCCAAATATGCTACAAATGGGGCATTGTTTTATGGCAAGCATCTAGCCAAAAACACAAGTTATAAGAAAATAATAGCGATTGGTATTTCCGGTGATGAAAAGCACCATAGTATAACACCGATCTTCATTGACGAGCGGCTTGGATACAAAGAACTCAGCAGTATAGAGACATTCATATCGTTCAACGAAGCGAACATAGACGAGTATTATATTCGGGAAATTCTTAAAGAAGCAACAGACCAAGAAAAGACAACTGCGGATATATTGAGAGATGCAGCAGCCCTCCATGAAGATTTGCGTAATTATGGTGTGAATGTCAACGAATAAGTTTACCATTTGACAATGAATTTATTTACAATTATGGAAGCATACAAGATAAAGATAAACCCTTGATTGTGTCAGGCATCTTATAGGCATTAAGAGAAATAGAAGAAAAGAATTTTGATATTAACAACTTAACCGGCGACAAGGTATTGTTAGCGCCCCGTTTTACTCGGGGCTTTTCTCTCCATAAACCAATGGTTTTCTTCCAGGAATAAGTGCACCTGTTGGTCCCTCACTTGACAAGTATAGCGAATGCCGCATCCACCAGCATAAAGACTTGCCGCACGGCAAATGTGTATTACGATCCAAGACAACCACGAGTACGGTCATTTAAGGCCACCTTCACGCCGAAATAAGGCCACCCTTACCGGCGTGAAGGCCAGCCTACTAATTTTTTAATATTATTCGGTGATTTCGCCTTCCTTTCTGGAGCTATTCAGGCCATGATGTTCACGCATTGAGACTTCTCCGTCTTGTTAGCGCCGACCTAAAATGTCTGAAAGCTGACGGCATTGCCT
>JAAYKT010000464.1 GCA_012522255.1 Clostridiales bacterium | reverse complement strand
TTTAAAAAAGGCATTGGTGAAGACTATAAAAGAAAAGATTAATGAGATACCAGAAAAGTATAAAAATGTGGTTATTCTTCGTATTTATGCGGATATGCCCTTTTCACAAATAGCTGAGACTCTTGGAATTAGTGAAGGTTCTGCAAAGGTTATTTTTTTTAGGGCGAAAAAAATGCTTATGAAGGAGTTAGAAGATTATGTTAACATGTAACATTATAATGGATTTGGTCAGTATTTATCATGATGGTGTTGCCAGCGAAGATACTGTGAATGCCGTTAATGAACATTTGGAAGAATGCCGGGAGTGTAAAGAATTCTACGAAGATTATAAGAAGGAAAAGACGGCAAACGAAGAAATATGTCTGATACCCGTTGATGAAAGAAAATATCATGAACTTTCATCGAAGTTGCGCAAACGTCATATTATCAATACGGGTTTGGTATCTGCATTAACTTTAGGGTCAGGCGCATATATAGTATATAATGCCGGCAAGACCTTTAAGAAAAAAAAGAAGTAAGGCTGACGAGTTACACTGGCTTTATGACATGAATTGGTTATACTTTTTATTAAGGATGGGTATAGATAAACATGCTAATTTTAGGCCTTTTAATGGGCTTTGGGAACAAGAAGTATTGGGGTTGTAACTAAAACTGCCTTATCTAAGGATTTTTTGAAAACCTTATTAATGTCCAGATACCTAACACTAAAAACAAAATCCCAAACCACGAAGTTATATTTAATTTTTCTCCTAACATAAAGACTCCCAACAGTGTTGCAGTCAATGGTTCTGCTAATGCAAGTGTCACTGCTGTGGATGGAGAAACATAAGCAAGACCTTTGGTAAAAAGAAAATATGCCACCCCCGTCGCCATTATTCCAAGTTGAAGACTTACACCTACTCCCCGCAAACTCACTATCCAAGACATATCAAAGATAAATAAGAACGGTGATAACAAAATAGCGCTTAGTGTGAAAACTACCGCAGAAACTGATAATGATGAATGCCCTTCAATCATGTCTTTACTTATAAGCGTATAACCGGCAAAGGATAAACCGGCACCTAAAGCCATTAGTATTCCGGCAGGTTCTACATATGCGGATTCCTTATTCGCAAAAAGCATGATACAACCTAAAATGGATAGAAAGGTGGAGTACCACCAAACTTTTGCCGGCCTTGTCTTTAAAAACATCCACTCCAAGACACCTGATAAAATAGGTGCACTTCCAATAGCCACCACTGTTCCTATAGCCACACCCGTTACTGAAACCGCAGAAAAAAACAGAGGTTGATAAAATGCCATGCTTAAGGAAGCCAATATCGTTGCCTTAATCGGCCAATTTACGAAATTTAATTGTTTTCGTATCAGAACAACAATCAATAAAAATAGACCTCCCACTGCTAAACGAGTAGCACCGATGGCAATGGGGTGGGCTATTTTTGGGGCAAAGGCCTGTGTTGTACCTGTCGTCCCCCAGAGCATCGCAGCTATTAATATTAGAAAGGGCGCCTTATTATCCATCTGTTCTTCACCTCAGTAATAAAGAATATCGTAAAAATTTCCAAACCAATGCACTTCCGTTAAAAAAATTATAACTTGTTATATACATTTTGTATATGGTATATACAGTGTACACTAACGGATATTATTCATAAATCTGCAATGCTTTGTATAGTAGCGGATAGGTTATGTGATCTATCCGCTGGGTATAAATCTCAGCCGATGTCGATAGTTTTCAGTCTGGTCTGAAAATTTTGATAACATGATTCAAGGTTGTACATAGACTATATTAGAAAGGACAGTGAAAGTATTAAAGGGAACGAATGCAAAAGAAACAGCTGGCAAGAAAACAGCTAATTAAAATCAGGAGAGATCGGTAGGTTATAACCAAACAGTTATAACAGAGCAAAATTGATTGTTAATGGAGGTGGAAATATGTTAATATCAAATAAAACTTATAATGTGCTCAGATGGATAGCACAATATTTGTTGCCGGCGAGTGGTACCCTTTATTTTGCACTTAGTGGTATATGGGGTTTACCTTATGGGGAAGAAATTGTCGGGACTTTGGTTGCTATAAATGCATTTTTGGGCGTTATGCTTGGTATTTCTACTAACGAGTATAAAAGACAGCTTAGGGCCGGCAATAAAGACATCTAAGACATATAACCCTTGATATGATCCATACATTTATATTATTGTAGAAAAATAAAAACTAAATATGTGGGTCATATTATTTATATATACTGTAGTCATAAAATCTATTTAGATAAATTATAGGACAAAACCAAACGAAGGTGGCGATTATCATAGATATAAGAATAAAACCGGAAGCTATTGAATACATAAACCAAAACAGCTTGGA
>JAAYKT010000463.1 GCA_012522255.1 Clostridiales bacterium | reverse complement strand
GTCGGCGATACTCCAGGCCGATTCCACCTCGTCCCGCCGGATAAAGAGCGTCGAATCCCCGGCCATCGCCTCCAGTAGCAGCCGCTCGTACGCCTCAGGCGTATACGCCCCAAACTCCGAATCATAGTAATTATGCAAACATTTATTCCCATGAGGTGGGCACATTCAGCCTATAAAGCAACTAATTTTAAAAATTTTAGTAGATAACAACGTCTAATTTGGTGATTATCACATTCATTTTATTTTAAAAAATCTATCTAATCCAATAATGCTTGCATAATATTTTGCTCCCGCTTGTGTTAAATGTCTACAATCTTGCGCAATAAATTTACCATCTGATGTAAAAACACGAACAGTTCCGTCCTCGTTCTGAATGCTTCCCATCATATCAATATATTTATCGCCCCATTCAATCTTTCCTATTTTATTATTATAAGCGGTTTCTTGATCAATCTCTACACTTAAGTGATGATAGTTACTCTGTCCTCTCAAATTGTAAATCATCCCATTATTTTCACCAAAACGTTTTGGACCAATACAATACGTTTTATTTAATAATTCTTTATTACTAGAAATATATAAAGGTAAATTATATTTCATAGTAACAGTTGTTTGACCTGATATAAAAACAAAAATATAGTCAGCCTCTTTTGCCTTAGTTTCGAGGCCATCTGCAGCATAAGAATACGATATTTGAATATCAGATGCATACTCAGATTCAAGCAATATATTTGCCCAGTCACGTGCAAAACTATTGCCTATCACAAGTATTTTTTTTCTTGTATCATTAACAAAATCTTTATTCATTTTATATACTCTGTCGCAGTACTCCGCATGTATTCCCCTCCGAACATTGTTCTTATAGATATCGAGTTCAGGAACATCACGCACAATACCTGCAATCATGTATAAATAAATTGCTCCTGCTGTGCTAGCGATAAAAAGAATTATAGAAAAAACAAAAAAACTTACTTTATTTTTTAGCAATCGTTTTTCTACAAAAATATAAGATATTAGTGAAATGAAAATTATAAGAATAAAACATATAATAAAATCAGAAACTTCCATTTTATTATTAAAAACGTATCTATAAAACGCCAATATAGGCTGATGCCAGATATAGATACTATAGGTGCCCAGTCCTATAGAAGCTAGCAATTTGAGCGGTAAAGCTTCAGGTGAAGTCTTTGCATCACATTTCTGAGCATAGCTAAGTGCTGTCACTGATAAGACTACAACAGCAAGCAATCTAATAAAATCAGGATTAATCGTATTACTAATAGATAAGATCAAGACTACACATAATGTAATAACCCAAAATAAATTTTTTGATTTAATTACTGAACTTTCACTATTTAATAGAAATAAAAAACCACCTGCAGTAAACTCAAAAAATCTATATTGTAAAAAGTAAAATTTTATTGAATCTTTACTTTGAATAACACACAATGTTAAAGAAATGAATGTAATTATACATATTATAAAAAACAAATCTATCTTGAATTTCTTTGAAAAATAATGGATAATTATTATAAGTAATGGATACACAAGATAAAACTGGAGCAATATTCCCAAATACCAAGTGTGCATTAGGGGTTTATAGCTTTGAACGACATCCCAGTAATTACCTGTTGTAATATAAGCTAATATGTTGTTGGCAAAGAAATTTGATGCAACAACACTCTGGGCAAGGTTTTCTAAATCATCTGGAAGCATTGTAAAATACCCGCACACCAAAGACACAGTACCAAGCAGGAGAACAAGTGGCCAAAGTCTTTCACATCGCCTGATTAAAAAAGAGAAATATGAAAAATTACCACGCTCATAAGAGTTTATTATACTTTTTGTAATAAGATAACCATTAATTACAAAAAATAAATCAACACCCAGATATCCATACTTTAAAAGGCCAGCGTGATAAAAAACAACGGCAATAATTGCTATCCCTTTTAAATAATCAAAGAAGTAATTTCTCCCCCCCCCACCTGGAGTGGGGCTTATATTTTTAAATGAGGTCATACTATTTTCGGCAACACTAGCGTTCATATAATTCATGAAATAAAAAAAGACAGGCCTCTACAACACCACGTTCGTAGCATTACCGGCTTGACATACTACTAGAAACATCAGCATCATGTATTCACAAAAAAGCACGCGGCACCTATACCATTTTTTAATAAGTGTTGCAACTCCTTTCCAAGGAAATATTCAGGATCATGGTAAAGAATCGAAGTATGAGTTTTCTCCTTGGAACAATCGATATATTGCTCAACGGTGATTTGAATCAAGCTTTAGCCTTAAAAAGGCTCGTGGGACGGCTACAAACATACATTAGCAAGCGAATAATTTTTAATCATCTCTTGTTGAACAGCACACACTATTGGTCTGCACAGATGTAAAACAGCGTTATTTTCGAGGTATCGGTCAGCACACTATCCAATCTGTAGAATGTCAGAATAAATAAACATACCATCTGCACATTATGATGGATGAATCGCATAGCAGCTTTTATCCAATTTCCATAACCTCTTCTATCCAACTTGGAATCCCATTGATTACCCTTATTTCTAACACTTATGAATGCAAGCGATTCCTTTCCGAAAACCCTTACACGCCCGAATTGCGCCAGGTGGAATTTTGCACACCTTTCTTTCTGCATTTATTCTGCATTTATTCTGAAAACACGGACTGCAGAAATAGGTAAGTCGTTGATTTGCAATACAGAGACACAAGTATCCTTTCTGCACTTATTCTGCAAGCTTCCACAACGGACGCTTCCTGCTACCAATATTAATAATCCGTTTCGCCCGGCGTAACTTGCTCAAAAGATTAGCGATTTCCTTTTTTTTAACTCTTTTCCTCAGGCTTCACTTGGTTTGATTTACAAAGCTTTAAACGACCGGATTGCGCCAGGTCGATGGCGGACCGTAATCAATCCGGGAGATGTTGAGCGGCCGTGTGGCCGATTCCGGACCCCAGGTCCCCGCAGGGTAAAACTCTTCAGGCGTCAAATCCTTCCCGT
>JAAYKT010000462.1 GCA_012522255.1 Clostridiales bacterium | reverse complement strand
TTTTCTCAATGCCACAGAGTGTTGATGAGATGTCGATATAGCCTTCACATTTTTAAGAAGAGTAGGCACTTCACACTGTCCGTATTCGTTATTACCCCAGGCCTCAACTAGTCCCGATTTTAGGAGTGCAATATTATGTGCGGCTCCCGCATCAATAGCTACAACATTGTCGAGATCATCGGGCAAATCACGTTGACCAAACTCATTAGATCCCCAAGCCACAATAGTGCCATCGGCTTTCAGCGCCAGGCAATGATCTCTTCCGGCTGCAATAGCAACCACGTCGGCAAGACTGGGCGGAACATAACGCTGTGCCCAATAATTACTGCCCCAGACAACTACTTTGCCATCGGTTTTCAGTGCCATCCCATGATCCTCTCCGGCTGCAATGGCAACAATATCCTTGTTATCCGGTGGTCCGTCACATTGACCATCATTATTTTTTCCCCAGCCGACAACAGAGCCCTTTCCCATCGAAATACGCGCCAGGTTAGAATACTGCAAATACCCTGTGCGGTTTCTGACTCGACAGTAGTAAACAGCGTCATCTCCACGCTTGAGCCCTGAAAGGTTTAAAACCGGCAGGTTTGCACCTTCAATTTCTTCAGTCCCTCTATACCACTGATATGTAAGCGGGAGGTACTCGTTGAGGGTAAAAGCAATAACCGAAAGCGTAGCATTACCATCATAGTCAGCTATCTGCGACTCAGGTTGCTTTGTAATAATAACACTCGCTATAGTCACCGAAGGCGACCATAACAGCGATATCGTACCGGCTACGACAATCGATTTCCAAATCTTTGCAGACATTTTCATATGTCCTCCCTTTTATTTTTGGGTTTACATAAATTCAGCTTCATTAGGTCCTGCCTTATGTTCTTCAACCAGTGTTATTGGAATACCACATTATAATATTTAATATTGGTGTATCACAAGAAGAGAATTGATTATTTCATGCTAAATTTATGTCGATTGTTTAGAATTCTATAACATTTATTAAAAACGATTGTTTAAAACAACTATCTGAATATTTCTTTTTTACTATAAAAATCAAGATCATTTCTTGACTTTCTGTCACTTCTTGTTGAAACTATATTTATGTAGACGAGATTCTCTTACTTATCATAAACAATACTTGAAATGGAGGTTTTTTGGATATGGCTAAACGTAAACTTAAAATGGGTATGGTCGGTGGCGGTATTGGCGCATTCATTGGTCCGGTACATCGCATGGCAGCTACCCTTGACAATCAGGCAGAACTGGTTGCCGGATGCTTCTCTTCCGATCCCAAAAAATCAAAGAAAGCAGGAAAAGCCTATATGCTTGATTCGGCTCGTGTTTATAACACCTATGAGGAGATGATCGAAAAGGAACTGGCTCTTCCGGATGGCGAGCGAATTGATTTTGTTTCAATAGTTGTACCTAATGTTCACCATTTTGCAATAGCAATGGCTTTCCTTAAAGCAGGCTTTAATGTAGTTTGCGACAAGCCGATGACTATCTCTCTGGCGGAAGCAAAGAAACTCCGTATTCAGGTGGAAAAAAGCGGTAAAGTATTTGTGCTTACACATAATTACACCGGCTACCCGATGGTTAAGGAAGCCAGGAACTTTGTAGCTTCTGGCTAGCTCGGAAAAAT
>JAAYKT010000461.1 GCA_012522255.1 Clostridiales bacterium | reverse complement strand
ATTACATACATGAAGAAAAAGCTCATTATTTCCTTAATATTATAATCATCAAGAACCTTGCCGCCAAACCTTACGGGGTAAACGCCTTTGGGATGAATTATTTTTAATAGGCTGGTTTTGGCGGATTTTAAAAGCAGAAGTATCCTTATGTTCTTTATGCCGCCTCCCGTAGATCCGGCGCAGCCTCCTATAAACATGAGGAAGAATAGTATAAGTTTGCTGAACAAAGGCCATTTGTCAAAATCAACAGAACTGTAGCCCGTTGTCGTTATTATGGATGCAACTTGAAAGGATGAATGCCTCAAGGCTTCTTTTATTGTTTCAAACATGCTCCCATACAAATCAACTGTGATCAAAAGTATTGAAATGCTCACTACGGTTATATAAAATCTGAATTCTTCATCTTTAAACAGTGCTGTAAAGTTTCCTTTTGACAACTGATAGTATAAGGAAAAGTTCGCACCGCAGATGAGCATAAAGACAGTTATGATGACTTCCGCAAACACATTATTGTAGGCGCCTATGGAAAGGTTTTTACTTGAAAACCCACCGGTGCCCACAGTGCCAAAGGTGTGAACCATAGAGTCAAACAAAGGCATTCCCGAAGTCAGAAGCAGTATCACCTGGGTAACGGTTATGACCAGATATATTCCGTACAGAATTTTAGCCGTGTTTCCAACCTTCGGTACTAACTTACCGGGGCTGGGGCCCGGGCTTTCAGCTCGCATTATATAGATAGATGTTGCGTTTACTGACGGCAATATGGCAAGAGTCAGGACCAAAACCCCCATGCCACCTATCCAATGGGTAAAACTTCTCCAAAACAACAAGCTGTTGGGTAAACTCTCCACCTCTTTTAGTATACTGGCTCCCGTCGTTGTGAACCCGGAAACAGCTTCAAAGAACCCGTCAACCAAAGAGGGAATAGCCCCGCTGAAATAAAAAGGCAGTGAGCCTATAAAGGACATAATAATCCATCCAAAGGCCACTACTGCAAATCCATCTTTGGCATATAAATTTGTCACTTTTGGCCTTAGGCATATAAAAGGTACACCTAAAAGCAAAAGCACCAATATAGTATATAAAAAAGCATTAACGCCATCATCCCTGTAAATAAGCGCAACAATAAAAGATGGCAGTATTGCTATGGCTTCACATAGTAATAAAAGACCCAAGCTTTTTAATACCGCTTTGAAGTTCATTATGGATACCTCCCGAAGGCATATTCAGCAATTCATCCAAATCATTTATTCTGTTATTCTTAGCTATTACAATTACTCTATCCCCTATGTGTATGGTATCGTTTCCTCTTGGTATTACCACTTCATTTTTTCTTGCAACAGTAACTATCAATATGTCTTTTTGGAAATTCAGCTTTTTAAGGGGAATATTTATTATTTTACTGTCCTCTTTCACTACAAACTCCAAAATCTCCGCTTGCCCCTCCACTATTTTATATAAAGACTCGATAGTATTGCCCCTCACATATTTTAAAATCTGATTGGTGGTAATTATTTTGGGGCATATTACATTATCAATTCCCAATTTGTTAATTACGCTCATATAGTTGATTCTGCTTATTTTTGATACTACTCTTTTGGCTCCGTTTTGTTTGGCTATCAAAGCAGATATGAGGTTTTCTTCGTCCATGCCGGTAAGGGATATAAACACATCCATTTCCCCGATATTTTCCGATTGCAAAAATTCTTCTTCAGTGCCGTCTCCGTTTATAATTAATGCGTTTGGCAACAATTCCGCAAATTCATTGCATATTTTTGTATCTATTTCTATAATTTTTACCCTTGCCCCTAAATTGTGCAGAAGTTTTGTAAGGTAAAAGGTTATTCTACCGGCACCGACTATCATAACATTGCCGATTTTTTTGATATGTTGACCCCACCCTTTGAAAAACCCAGCTATGCCACAGGAATCTCCCAAAACATAAATAAAATCATTTATCAGGATTTCAAATTCCCCATTTGGCACTATAACCTCGCCGTTTCTTGTTACTACACCGATAAGGACTGTGCTCGGTATTTTACCGGCCAAATCCTTAAGTTTTATACCAACAATAGGCATGTCGGAGGTAACCTTTAACTCAACCATTTTTACTCTGTCTTTTGCAAAACTTTCAACATTGACCGCGGCAGGATAGCTGAGGTTTTTTGCTATTTCCTCCGCTGCAGCCAGTTCCGGATTTATCACCATATCCAGGCCTATTTCTTCTTTTAACATGCTGAGTTCCTGGGCATATTCCGGATCTCTAATCCTCGCTATGGTTTTGGCGGCTCCTAATTTTTTACCTGTCAGGCAGCAAACCATATTGACCTCATCGCTGTTTGTAACGGCAATCAGCAAATCCGCATGATGCACTCTCGCATCCTCCAAAATATGGGTGGACACGCCGTTGCCTTTTATACAAAACACATCTAAATTTTCATCTGCTTTGTTTATAACTTCCTGGTCGTTATCAATAACTATTACATCATGGTTTTCTTTGGAAAGGTTGGAAGCCAGGTTATAGCCTACTTTGCCCGCCCCTATTACAATAATCTTCATAATTTCTTCCTCCAGATTAAAGTGGTTATCTTTCATTCTACCACTAATATTGCTATAAGATAATATTATAGCACTAATTTTAGTAAAGTATATAGGTTTGAAAAATTTAAAGTATTCACCCTGTAGTAAAGTTGTGCATAAACTGAATATATATGCTTATAAAGGATGGATTTTATTGATTATTCATGTTGTAAAGCCGGGTGAAACCCTTTGGCAGATATCTAATTTTTATGGTGTCCCTTTGGCAGAAACCATAAGCGCAAATCAGTTGCCAAACCCCAATCAACTTTTAATAGGCCAGGCAATTATAATTCCAAAAGACGGTATAACCTATGTAGTGCAACCCGGTGAAACGCTGTGGATGATAGCACAGAGATTTAACACAACCATTGATGTAATTTTGAGAAATAATGATATTGCAAATCCGGATGTGATCTTTCCCGGCATGCGTATTCTTATTCCTACACCTTTGTATCAGGTAATGCCCGGTGATACTTTATTAGGTATCGCAAACAGGTTTGGAGTCAGCTTACAGAGCCTCATAGATGCCAATAATATAGAAAACCCGGACCTCATTTTTCCGGGGATGGTATTGGTTATACCCATCAAAATAAGGCCCCTAATTGACGTGAATGGGTTTATTTATCGTCTGGGACAACAGGCTGCACCTATAATAACTGAAGTGGGACAGTTTTTGACCTATGTGGCGCCCTTTGCATATCTGATACGAGAGGACGGAACTTTGGAACCCATTGACGATACAGCCGCCATAAATGCGGCGATAAACGTTAATGCGGTACCGATGATGGCTATCACCAATTTTACTTCGACTCACTTGGGGGAAAACCTTGCCCACGTTGTGCTGAATGACCTTGCCATACAAAATGTTTTATTGAACAATATTGTAAATATAATGAACCAAAAGGGCTACAAAGGATTGAATGTTGACTTTGAAAATGTTCTGCCCATAGACCGTGTGCCATACAACGAATTCATGCAAAGAACAGTAGATAAACTGCATCCTTTAGGCTACTTCGTCTCATCCTCTTTGGCACCAAAAGTGAGCGCAGATCAACCGGGGCTGCTTTATGAGGCACATGATTATGCGGCACATGGAAGGATAGCGGATTTTGTAGTACTCATGACCTATGAATGGGGATACAGGCTTGGCCCCCCAAGGGCAATTTCACCTATAAATTTAATTAGACAGGTACTTGATTATGCTGTTACCGCTATTCCAAGAAACAAGATTTTCTTCGGTTTTCAGACTTATGCGAGGGATTGGGTTTTACCCCATGTACAGGGACAACAGGCCAGGACCTTCAGTGTACAGGAAGCAATACGCTTAGGCGTTAGATACGGAGCAATTATACAATATGATGAACTTGCCCAATCGCCTTTCTTTAGATACAGAAACGAAAACGGAGTGCAACATGAGGTATGGTTTGAGGATCCCCGAAGTGCCCAGGCAAAATTTGATACGGTGAAGGATTATGGACTTGCAGGTATAAGTTACTGGGCTTTAGGGTATCCCTTTCCCCAGAATTGGACTTTGCTGGGAGATAATTTTACTGTCAGAAAGATATGATTAGACGGGCACCGGGCGCTGGGCTCTGGGCTCCGGGCTCTGGGCGCTGGATTCTTGACTCTTGACTCTAACTTTTGCTTGGGTATTCCTTTGGGGTCAAGATCCTTCGGCAAGCCTCAGGATGACAATATCGGGGCGATGAGGGCTGACACTACGAAGGCGGGGGTGGAACCCCGCTGCTACAATTATTCGGTTTTCGAAGGGAGTTCATGTGGGTTCAGGAATCTGGCGATGCCGACAAAAATAGACCAGGCGATTTTGTCCTGGTACTTATCCTCTTGCAAAAGCTTTTCCTCCTCCGGGTTGGACAAAAATCCGCATTCCACCAACGCACCCGGAATCACCTTGTCCTTCAACAGAAAAATTGTATCTATGCTTTTTGCCACTCTGTGATTTTTGTTTTCTATATTATCTCTCAGCTCCTCCTGTATCAACTCCGCCAATCTTTTACCCTCCGTGCAGCCTTTTTGATAAAAAGTCTGCGCTCCGTAATATTTGGATTGGGGAAAACTGTTTAAATGTATTGATACAAACAGATGAGCCCCCGAACTGTTGATTATTTCATTTCTTTTTCTTAAATCTTCATTCTTTTTACTCTTTATTTTCGCATTTCCTTCACTATAAAGGCCTTTATCATCATATCTTGTCAAAATTGGCGTACCGCCGGATTGTTCTATTAATTTATACAGCTTTAATGAAATCTGTAAATTGATTTTATCCTCGGCTACGCCTGATTTACTTGATGTGCCCGGATCGATACCACCATGCCCCGGGTCTATTACTATGATTTTATTCTTGGTGGGAAAACTGT
>JAAYKT010000460.1 GCA_012522255.1 Clostridiales bacterium | reverse complement strand
GTACAAATCCTTGCAATCAATTAAATTATTGCACCCATTCCTTAAATCATCAAAATACTTTTTCGTCACATCTAAGGTAGTAGTCATAAATGCACCTCCTGTTTATTTATTTAATATTAGCACAACCATAAATTATAACGCCTATTTCATTGTATAACACATATTGATTTATTCCTACATATAAAATGCTGTATTTACAAAAATTTTGGTTTTCCAAATCGAAAAGCAATAACTGTCTAAACGTTTATTTCTTTATTTTTATCTTCACTTTTATATATCATATCTTTTACTGAGCTTTCAGTTATGTCTATATTTTGCGCAATTTCTTTATATGTGTATTTCAATGACAATGCCATTTTTGCATATTCCAGTTTATATTGCGTCAACCATCTTTTCCTTGAACCTGATTTTATCATCTTGTATCCTTCGTCACTTATTCCAGTATTTATAAGTATTTCATCAAGACACATCTTTTCTTCAGTTTTTCTCCTGCTTAGACACATCACTTGATATGCTTCATCCCCTATTACTTTTTCATTCTCATAATCCTTTTCTTCTTTTTGATCCATCAACATCATATATGCTTTTATAGCCTTATTTCTATCAGCATCCAACATATCAAGAATTATGTCTACATTCACAAAATCTTTAACCCTCATCCTATAAAAAAAATCACTGCTCCACTTAAATTCATTCACTTTTTCACAAATCCCGGCTTTTATTGGATTTTGATGTATGTATCTTAATACCCATATTAAGTATCTTTCATCCTGTATCAATATTGCCTTATATCTTCCTTGGAACACATGTCCTATCCTATTGTATTTCCCGTTGAAGTATTTACTGTATTTATTATTAAGTCGATGCATAATCTCCTGCAGCTTTTTATCCATCGTTTGTATTATTATGTGATAATGATTGTCCATCAAAACATACCCAAATATGCGATAATTCATTCCCCCCATGTACTCTTTTAGTTGCTTGATAAAGTATCCCTTATCAATACTTTCTTTGAATATATGTTCTTTATTATTGCCCCGGGCAATCACATGATAGATTCCACCCTTATATTCTTCTCTCCACGGTCTGCCCATAAATTAACCTCCTAATATTGCATTGAATAACCGTCTAAACGTCGTGCCTGGCACTTACTGAGTTTAATGCAATTTCCCTTTTTACGACTATTCCCGATCCTTTATATTGTATTTATTCAAAAGATTCCGTGCCAATTTTACACCTTCTTCAGTTATTCCGACAGATTTAGAGCGATAACTACCTTGCCTGATATAGCCTTCATCGTCCAACTCATTAATAATGTTAAAATCATACCCTTTCCAAGCCATATCTATATTTGATTCAAATCGGTTGCTTTCATTAAATCTCGATAAATACATTAGAATAATTGTCAATTCTTTTAATGCCTTATCTGGAGCTATTTGATTCATTATATAATTCCTCCTATCTCTTTATTTGAAAACTTTTCTCTTAATATCTCCGATATTCTTAGAATAGCAAAGATAAAACTTATTATTATTTTTATCTTCATAGCAAATTCAGATTTAATTATAAAAACACTTTTATCCTAAGATATTTTGTCCAATAACCGTCTAAACGTCGTGCCTGGCACTTACTGCATCATCCCCCCAACAGAGGCTGATCGTAATCAAAAAGCACCTCATTTATCTCGAATACATTGTATTTACCG
>JAAYKT010000459.1 GCA_012522255.1 Clostridiales bacterium | reverse complement strand
TACTCCTTTGTCTCCTATACTGCTAAAGAAAGAGATAATCATAATTATTCCCGAGCCCGTAAAGTTGCATGCCTAAGATCCTTTTTTAAATACTTACATACCAAATCAAAGATAATTGATACCAATCCCACAATCGAATTAGAACCGCCCAAAATCAGCAGTCGGCAGCCTATTCATCTAAATATTGATGATAGCAAAGCCTTGCTTGAGTCCATAAGCGGTACCTATAAAGAAAGAGATTATGCCATACTGGTATTATTCCTTAATTGCGGTCTTCGGTTATCCGAACTCGTAAGCATAAATATAGATAATATAGATGGCGATGTTCTTAGAGTCATAGGCAAAGGTAACAAAGAACGCACCGTATATCTCAATAAAGCATGTATCAATGCAATAAAAAATTATTTGAAAGTACGTAAGCATGATAGTGTCAAGCTGCAGGACAGAAAGGCTCTTTTTGTCAGTCAGCAAAATAATAGAATCAGCCCTAGGACAGTACAGGTTATTGTAAAAAAATATATCAAAGCCGCCGGCCTCGACGATACCAAATATTCAACCCATAAGCTTCGTCATACCGCAGCCACGCTAATGTACAAGCATGGCAACGTGGATATCAGGGCTCTGCAACAGTTATTGGGTCACAAAAGTGTTGCCACTACACAGATATATACCCATATAGACGATGAACGCCTGAGACAGGCAATAAAGGCCAACCCTTTATCCGAAGAATAAACTTGCTAACTCCTAACAGGATTTCCTTCTAACAGGGTTTCTCTCCTGACAAAGTACCCCCCCTAACAGGGCATCATTTCAAACAAAGCAATCCACCCTCAGCAATTGCATATGCCCGGGATGAAACCCTATTGAAAATTTATACTATTATTATAAATGCCAGGCAAAGATTTTTTGAAGTATGTAAGATGTCCGCAAGATGACTGTCTACTATAAGACCGGCACATATAACATCTGCCCCGGCCTTAATATAGCCGTTTCTATGTCATTAATCTCCATAACTTTATCTATGTACAGTCTCAAATCCATATTGTTCGGGGCATATTTACTTGAGATACTCCACAAAGTATCTCCGCTTTCCACATAAATGGATTCACATACCGGATCTGTTTCATTTTTTGCATTTACTTTCATACCTAAAAAAATTGAAAAAATTATAATTATAGGAATTGCTAAGAACAAGATGAATCTGCTTTTGCTTATAATCTTATACCTGACCTTTTTGGCACTTTTCATTTACTACCCCTACCCTCTTTCCATTTATTTAAAACTTGATTGCTCGTTTATGTACTAAATAGAGTTTAAGAGCATATGTTCTATATATAATAATAATCGAACACGTGTTCGATGTCAATAGATGTTTTAAATTTTGCGAACATTTGTTTGATTTTTTTGATAACACTGTGCTATAATGTTGTAAATAAAGGAAATTACGAGTTTAGATATATACTTGGGAACAAGATCCTTCGTGCCTCAGGATGATTACGATAATAATATAAATTTTAAGGGTTGTGTTTTTATGGTTTTAGATAATTTAAATAAAAAACAATTGGCTATATTGGAATTCATTAAAAAAGAAATCTATTCTAAGGGGTACCCCCCTTCAGTCAGGGAAATCTGTGGAGCCGTTAATCTCAAATCAACTTCAACAGTGCATGGGCACCTTGAAAGATTAGAAAAAAAAGGCTTTATCAGACGTGATGCGACAAAACCAAGAGCAATAGAAGTTTTGGACGGAAATGGTTTTCCGTTTATGAAAAAAGAAATGGTGGATTTACCTATTGTCGGAAAAGTTACTGCTGGCCAGCCTATTTTGGCGCAGGAAAATATTGAAGATGTATTCCCTATTCCCGTTGATTTCGTTGGCAATGGTGACTGTTTCGTATTGGTTGTAAAAGGCGATAGCATGAAAAATGCGGGTATATATAGCAAGGATTATGTCATTGTCAGGCAACAATCCTACGCGGAAAATGGCGATATCGTAGTTGCTTTGATGGATGAGGAGGCTACAGTTAAAAGATTTTATAAAGAAAACGGACATTTTAGACTGCAGCCCGAGAATGAATTATATGAACCTATAATAGTTAATGATCTTAAAATTTTAGGTAAAGTTACCGGTGTTTTTCGCAAAATGTAGCAATTTTATATTGATATGATACCGTCTGAATCCAATTTTTCCAATGCATACATTAAAGCAATCTTAACATGATCGTAAGTGACACCGCCTTGTAAAAAAGCTGTATAAGGCGGTTTTATTGGTCCGTCTGCGCTGAGTTCTATTGATGAACCCTGGACAAAACCCCCTGCGGCCATAATGACC
>JAAYKT010000054.1 GCA_012522255.1 Clostridiales bacterium | reverse complement strand
GCTTCAATTCTGCTTTTATTCTGTTCCGTTCATGTTTGTTTACCATTTCTCCATGGGGCATTGATATGACCCAATTATCAAATTCCCAAAATAGATTATTTAATTCTTCCAGATCACCAATAGTCTTCTCATTGAATTGGATTTTATAATTTTTTAAAAACCCATAAATACTCTGAAGTGCAACCGGAGGTATATAACCTGAACCTGCTACAAACGAGTAATAATAATTCTCCTAAAATATTTCCTATGTTACGAATACGACAAACATCTGTCGTTTTGTCGTATGCATAGATACTTTGCTCCTTAGAACACCATGGTTTCATATATGACTTAGGAATACGATGTTGATATTTTGGATTATTCGCCATGCCAACCTACCTACTTCAAATCATCCGATTAACAATCCCCGTATAACTCTGAATGATTTTAATCACTTAGTACTCACATTCTCATCCACAGAATCAGGCACATCCACTCTCAGATTGCAACAAATACGTTATGGATCGCAACACAGTACAATTTATTTCACATACTCTATATACATAATTTATAGAATCAGGAGGCTATCATATGGTGAAAATTTACCGGATATTAAAACCTTTTCTGAATTAGGCAGATTTAAGACGCAATGATTTAAGATGCCAGGTGCAATCTTTGAAACATTGCCCTCAATTTTTGATTCAGTTGCAATAGCTTCTGTGTAATAATTGACACTTTGATATATATAATAATTTTCTACATCAAATGTCTTATTATCAAAATGAAATTGTGTTTTGCTTGGTTCCTTTCCTATTAATCCAACGGGTATAGAAAGCTCAATGTTACTTTTCGATTTATCCCATTCAGTAAAACTTTTATTGAAAAGAACTTCCATGTAATGATGTATCACTGTTTTATCTTCATTTGTTGCCACAGAAGGTTGATAAAACAGAACCCAAAATATTTTGTTATCGGTATGTTGATCAAAATAGTCACTAGCCCATTGTAAGCATTTGGAAAGTGAAGCTGTAACTGGTAAATGTATGAATATTGCATTTGAATTTCTTGAATCTTGTTTATTACTGTGTTTATAGAGATTGTAAAATGCTTCGTCAAGTTTACTTATTAGATTGAGCATTTCATTTGAATGATAGGGCGATATGTTAATAAATTTGTAAGAATTATATTCAGCACTAAAATTATATTTGTCTTTATCAAGATTAGTTAAAAATATGGTCCAAGGTCCCAAAGCAATAGCATTATCCATCATATTGTAATTAATTACTGTTTCACCCAATTGTTCATTAAGCAGTTTCCAATCCGCTGGTTTAGGATATTGGGAGCATAAAACCGTTATTTGTATTGTTTTAAGATTTCTTTCTTTAATTATCCGTTCGGTTTGTTTTTCAATCTTTTTAGATTCCTTAAGAAAATTATCATAATGCCCTGAATAATAGCTTTTTATTGATATGTTCATTATAGAACCATCACCATATATTAGATGCCCATCAACTCCCGGCGTATTTCTTTTAGAAGGCAGCATCTTTGCATTCACTACTGCAAAAAAACTCAGAGCGAATAATTCGAATAATGCTCCTTTCCTATTATTCTCGTCCTTTCCCTTTATAATTTTAATTTTATGAGAAACCCACTCATTATCAATTTCCCTCATTTTTTTAATGGCTTCAGCTAATGAATATAATTCATTTGTTGATAATCCATCTTTCCTATTCCATAATAGCTGAACAGGGTTATCCTTTTGAGATGTCAACCAGTTTTTACTGAACGCTTTCACAAGGAGTGTTAAAGAACGATTTAACTCATCCGTCGAGATGTTTAATCCATTATTTCTTCCTTCTGCGTAATCCAATTATTGATCACCTCATTGTTTTTAACCGTGCGGCTATCCAAGTAAATTGGTGCCATCTTCACAGATTCTCAGATATTCCTCTGGCACGGACGGCACCTCCATTTATATTTAAAATGTTCATATCCACAAACTATTAGTCGATTATGTACGTAGTTCAATGGATGCTGCGACTCATAATTCTTACCCAAATCATAGCAATAGCCAAAGCTTCTCCCCAAATACGAATCTTATTAAGAATACTTGCCTTTGCTGGCAATGCGGATACTGAAATGAGATATATCCTTCTTCATCCGCGAGTATACCAACTTAAATTGTTGTTG
>JAAYKT010000458.1 GCA_012522255.1 Clostridiales bacterium | reverse complement strand
ATTTAATGCAACAAAATATGGCGAGTTGTAAAATGTAGTGACGGAAAAGGGTAAATTTGAAACCCAATGAAATATCCTATACGATGTAATAAGAAAAAAACACAACGGAGGACAAATCATTGGGTAAAACACATTTACATTATACCAAAGATAGAGAAAATGGCAAACACTTAGATTATCAAGAACGGCAGTATATTGAATACTTGATTAGAAAAGCATATCCCAAAAAAGTCTCGGTAAAATTATTATCGGAGCAAATAGGGTGTAGCGAATCTACAGTACGACGGGAATTAGTAAGAGGAAGGGTGATGCAACTTTCCTCTGATCTGATCCAATACACAAGCTATAGCGCGGATGTGGCACAAGAAAGTTATGATTATCGGGCTAGCAACAAGGGACCCGAATTAAAAATATCTAACGACTATAATTTTGTAAAATATGTTGAAGATAAAATCCTTAAACACGGCTATTCACCCGACGCAATAATAATGGAACTTGAAAATACAGGATTCATTGATCCGTCTACCGGTAATGAATTTAAAACGAAAATAAGCACAAAAACATTGTATAACTACATAAGCCAAGGTATATTCCCGAACTTAACGAATGAGGATCTGCCCCGGGAAGGAAAGGGTCAAAAACGCAAGCAAAGAAGGATTAGACGCTCTTATAGGAGTGTTGGCGGTAAAAGCATCTGGGAGCGTCCAAACGAGGCTAACGAGCGCATAGAGGCAGGACACTGGGAAATGGACTGCATGGAAGGACCCAAGGGTAAGGATTCTGCTTGTTTGCTTACAATGGTTGATAGAAAGCTTAGAACAACAATGATATTCAAATTACCTGATCAAACACAGGAATCGGTAATAAATGTTTTAGATAAGCTAGAAAGAAAAATGGGAAGAGTTAAGTTTGCAGAAAAATTTAAAACCATAACCGTAGACAACGGAAGCGAGTTTTTGAACTTTAAAGGCTTGGAAAGATCGCAGAGAAATGATGGTAAGAAAAGAACTAATATATACTTCTGTCATCCGTATAGTTCTTGGGAAAGAGGTAGCAACGAGCATACGAATGGAATGATCAGAAGGTTTATACCGAAGGGTACAGCAATATCCCCTATATTAATTAAAGATATAAAAAAAATAGAAGCTTGGCTAAATAATTATCCAAGAAGAATATTTAACGGTAAGAGCTCTCTTCAAAAACAACAGGAATACACAGAGGCTGCATAAAGGGAAACCGTTAAGAGATGATTCTTCTAAGAAGTAATGTATTAAAGGTCGCAGGACGCTGTCCCGCACCCTGTCCTCGCCGGAGGCAGATCGGCTGTTTGTAACAGACCGACCAAGCAGGAGGATGTATGTGGGTACTGCTGTCAAGGGTCTAGATGAACTTGCTTCGCTCGCCCTTGACTAGCATCAAAAACAGAGCAGTGAAACTTTGTTGTGCCTTTTTATAGGGAATTTCTATTAAAAGATACACACTATGATCTAAGGTTTATGGTATTATAATAAACAGAGTCAAATTCAAGCAAAACTTAATAGTTTACGAGGGATTTAAGCTCGAACAATTGTACAAGATATTTCTAAAAAAAATCGGTCATTTTATATCTCATCTTCCGACGAACTTAAACGAATTTTTAGAATTTAAGCCTATCGTGAATTCTTGATTTATACAAATCCCGAAATAACAAGAATACGTAAGGTATATCTTGAATAAGGGATGTATTTAAAATTATTGAAGCAGGATAGACTTTAATCAACAATAATCGCGCCGACTTAATATTAACTCACGATATATGATTAAAGGAGAAAGAGTGTTTATGAGGTGAAGTTTATGGAGCCGAACTTGTTAAGAGATTTGATCGACGATGAATATAAGATTATCATTAATGACATGGGTACAGCACCTGTAATT
>JAAYKT010000053.1 GCA_012522255.1 Clostridiales bacterium | reverse complement strand
CGCAAAAAAATAAAGGCCTATGTGTTTCAGCCTTTATTTCTCTCAATATCTATTCGTTTTTTAATTTAGCTCTTAGTTTGGATAGCATATCCGATGTCATGGTTTGCAAGTTATATTTGGGATTCCAGTCCCACTCCTCTCTTGCCGCTGTATCGTCCAGTGAGTCCGGCCACGATTCTGCTATAGCCTGTTTTACGGGATCCACATCATAAACAATCTCAAACTCGGGGATATGTTTTTTTATTTCGTCCGCAACATGTTCCGGTGCAAAGCTCATAGCAGTAACATTGAAGGCGTTTCTATGAATCAGTTTCGCCGGATCCGCCTCAATCAAGTTTACAATGGCATCAAGGGCATCAGGCATATACATCATATCCATATAAGTGCCTTTATTTATAAAAGAGGAATATTTCTTATTCTTAATTGCTTCATAATAAATATGAACAGCGTAATCCGTTGTGCCTCCGCCCGGCAGTGTAACATTGGATATTAATCCGGGAAAGCGCACACCCCTGGTATCCACACCAAATCTTTTGGAATAATAGTCGCATAATAATTCTCCGGAAGACTTTGTAACACCATACATGGTTGTCGGTCTTTGATACTCATCCTGAGGGGTTTTCATCTTCTGATACCCAACACCGAAAACAGCTATGGAGCTGGGTGTAAACACGGAACAATTGTATTCTCTGGCAATTTCCAATACTTTGAGCAGGCTTCCTACATTCACGTCCCATGCTTTAACAGGATCTGATTCGCCTACAGCTGACAATATAGCAGATAAATGTACTATAGTATCTATTTTATGTTTTTTTACTGCATTGACTATTTGTGAGACATCGCTGGTATCTATCAATTCAAATATACCATCTTCTACAACCACAGAACCCTTGGGCGTCCTCCTGCCCGAGGCAACTACATTGGCGGTCCCATATACTTCCCGCATATGTACTGTAAGTTCTGATCCTATTTGACCCAAAGCACCGGTTATCAAAATCTTTCTCATTTCTACACTCCCATACAATATATTATAGGTATAACAGATATCAAAAGCGGCCTCGCATCATGTTACAAGTACACATAGTTGCCAATTGTTTTTCCGTATTTTATGTTGCGAAAAAACCGCTTTTATAGTCATGTGCCATATAAAACAAGGATATGTTGGCACGGAATATAAGTAATTTGTTTTATATACAAGATAAAGCTCTTGAGTCTATTATATGAGAGATAAGAAAGAATTACATATTTGAAAACGACGGTTTATGCCACATTTCCTTCAAATAGTCCGCATATCGCTTACATTCTCATTGTTTTGTAGTTTTATGAGATACTTTAATGTCTTCATTCTTTTGTTGTACAGTTTTGCTCAATCCAATAATATTGTCTAAAAAAGCCATTATTTCCCGGGAAAAGCCCTTATTTTTCAATTTTCCTATTGCCCTTTTAATAATTTCCTTTTCTCTGTCGAAATCGGTTATCCCCAAAGTATAATTTCTTTTTATGTCACCTATTCTTACCACCAATTCCATCCTTTTTTCAAAAAGCTCAACCAATTCATCATCTATAATATCTATCTGCTCTCTCAATTTTTCAATTTCTTTCATTATACATGCCCTCTTTGTTGTATTTCTATTATTGTAAAACCCGATAAGTTTTTATTTCAAAGAAAGATTTTTAATAAATATTTGAAAACAACGGCTTACCATTTCTCATGGTGTACCCTTTCTTCTTTATATCTTTCCCTTACTTCCCTCTCCTCACCGGGATGTCCTATTGCTATAACCGCAACGGGAATTATCTGCTCCGGTATATTCAGTAAATCTTTTATCGGTTCTATAAATTCTTTTCTTGGATAAACTCCGCACCAACAACTTCCAAGCCCTAAATATTTTGATTCCAATAAAATGTTTTGAATAGCAGCTGCCATATCCTGCACCCAAAATACCCCATTATATTTCAGATTGGAGGTATCGCAACAAGGCACTATTGCCAAAGGGGCTTCCAAAAGCATTTGTGTATGTTGATGGAATTTAGGTATTGCATCCAAAGTCTCTCGATCTTCGATAACTATAAAATGCCAGGGGCGTTCGTTCCCTGCCGAAGGCGCATACATAGCGGCTCTCAAAATCTGTTGGATTTTTTCATCGGATACAGGCTTTTCCTCGTACTTTCTTATACTTCTTCTTGTCAATATTTCTTTCATTTGTCATTACTCCTTTCATTTTTTAAATTTGCCTAACTCTTTACTTTTGACTTTTGTTGTTTTAATAGATTATATTTGAAACTTATGAATTACCCTAAATTCTGTTCTTTTTTTCTAAATCAAGTCTATTTTGATACAAAAATATATAAATAAAACTTTACACAATTATTGACATAATATGTCGAACGTACCTGCTAAAATGAATATAGCATCACAAATATTATAGCATAATAAATAGGTAGCTATGGATAAAAGAGGATATATTGGCTACACTATTTAACACATTGGTATGGAGGTGCAATATTGACAAAACCGGAGTTATTAGTAAATATTGAAAAATTAAGATCGGATTTAATAAGAATTATAGAGGATAAAAAAAGCCTGACAGATACAGAAGTTTTGGCAGCTAACCGCAGTGTGAACCTGGCTATTGTAGAATTTCTTAAGCTGCCATACGAGAATAATCGGTAAGCACAATTTTATATATCTGATAATTAACCTTCTCTAATGTTTTACAAACTATGTTTTTTTATAATAATTAAAGGATGCATCGCATATAAGTGATACATCCTTTAATAATTGTTATGTGTTTTTACTCCTGCTTCTGGTTTTTATTTTGGCAGTTTGGCAAATCTCATAAACATATCGGCACTTTCAGCCCTGGAAGCCTGTTTTTGCGGTGCTAATATCTTATCTGCTCCACCGGTAATAAGGTTATTTTTTAATGCCCAGGACATGGCCTCTACCGCATAGTCGCTTACTTTGTTACCATCTGCAAAGTCTTTTAAAACATCAGTATTGAAGTTTGTATCATAGCCCTTATATTTTGCATACCTATATAAGAAAACAACCATTTGTTCCCATGTCAATACACCCTCTGGGTTAAATTCAGTCTCACTCACGCCTAATGCAATTTTATTTTTATATGCCCAGGCAATAGCATTCTTATACCAATCTTGAGGCAAATCAATGAAATCCACGCTTTCTTTTGGAACTTTATCATCACTTCCAAATTCAAATCTGCTCAGTATAGTAACAAACATGCTGCGTGAAATCAGAACATCAGGACCAAATTCATCTTTACTGATACCTTGATACAATCCTCTTGTTGTGACAAATTTTACAGGTTCATAATGCGGGGAATCATGCGGTATATCCTTGAAATCCGGGTAAGGTATATCTGCAGGTATTTCTACCGGGGGAACTTCGATAACTTTAGATGCCTTTACGATAATATCGATTACCGCAGTCTTTCCTCCATAGGTCACAGTTATCTTATTGTCACTTAATTTTAGCTTATCCACAGGTGAATATTTAAATCCTTTTACTTTCTTGGTTGACTTATCGCTATATTTTACAGTAACTTCCATGCCGGTGGGGTCAAAAACTTCACCTTCTACATATTCGGTTTTGACAGGCTGATTAGTTATACTTAATTCGGTGACTCTGATAACCGTGCCGCCTCCGCCACCGCCACCACTACTGGTTCCACCTGTGCTATCAGGCTTTTTCTCCCACTGTGCAACAACCGTTAAGTTGTTTTCAGGCATAACATCGGGTACTTCCGGATTCCAGCTTATGAAATTATAGCCGCTTCTTGACGGATCGCCGGGCCTATTGATTGTGGTGCCGGCAGGTGCCGTATTGGCGCTTACTGCACTCCCACCATTACTGTTAAATGTTATAGTGTACTCCTGCACAGGAGGTTCTTCTTCTTCCAGTACTATCACCGTTACTTTTACCTTTAGATTATTATTGTTTATCACACCGGTTATTAGGTTTATAGTTCCTTCAAATTCATATTCCCCGGCCTCATTGGGATCATAAGGCGGATTCCCGTCATCCCATATGACTCCTAAGTTTCTTGTGCTCCCGTCATCTAAAGTGACCTCTACCGCTATCGGTAAATCAATATCCTCTATTTTAGTCCCAAAGGGTACCTCTAAATCATCTATGTCTGCAACAGTATCTATATTTATATCTTCCGCTTCTTCGTCCCAGACCACTACTGTAATTATTGCAACAAGCTCATTTGGATTTGTAATGTCAGCAGGTAATAATAGCTCACCTGTGAATTCATAATCCCCGGCACTATTGCCATTATATTCGGGTGTGCCTTCATCCCAAGACACTGATAAATCCATTTTTGTTCCGTCACTTAGATTAACACTGACTTTATCAGGGAAGTCTATATCATCGATTTCAGTACCATATTCTACGGAGATATCTTCAACTATGTTTACACTGGTTATCTCTTTGTCATTAATTACTTCTTCTTTTACTATTACATTTATCTCTGCTACAAATTGACCGGAATTTAGTATCCCATCTTTTTCTTCAAGCTCACCTTCAAATCTATATGTTCCCGGGGTATTCCCATCATATTCAGGTGTACCATCATTCCAAGATACTGTTAATTCGATATTTGAACCGTCATCTAAT
This sequence comes from Clostridiales bacterium, assembly GCA_012522255.1. GTDB lineage: Bacteria > Bacillota > Clostridia > Lutisporales > Lutisporaceae > JAAYKT01. The sequence goes on along the minus strand of JAAYKT010000053.1, from coordinate 3,372 downwards.
TTAGGAAAGACTGTATCAGGTAAACCTATTTCTGATAACCCGGTGCCAAAGTTTACAGTAATATCTGTTAACTTAACATTTTCGACAATTTCTTTGTCTTCTAACTCTTCCACAGTCAACTTATAAAGATAGACAACACTTTCTTCAGTGTTATTAGCCCTCAGGTAACCTTTGGAATCATAAAATAAAGCAAATTTTTTGTCTGTCCCAGTTATTTGTGTGCTGATTGTATATAAACTTTCGTCATTATACTGCCAGTTGTCGTACCCTCCTTTATCCTCTCTTGGAGTTTGTGATACGCTTAGTTTCCCATCGGTTCCAGTTTGACGCTGCAGATATCCCCCGCTGTTTTTTAAATACATATGTCCAAAACTGCTATTATTCTCTGCCAACCATAACATATTTGGCATGATATCATTATTAGAAATAGTATTATTAGCCAAGGAAATTGCTGTGCCTGACAAGAAATTTTCATAATTAGTTGGTTTGGAATTTGTAAGCACATAATACTGGTTACCTGATTTTACAATAATTACATATGATTCTCCTGCCTCCAGGCTATTTGTCAATTCATAAACACAATCTATAGGCGGATCTATCGGTGGATCCTCTCCACCACTGGAGCCTGCTATCACAACATTATAACTATAAACTGTATTTCCACTGAGGCCCTTATAATCAAATCTAATTAATGTATCATCATCGTCTTTTGACAAAGTTGCAAGTAAACCGTGGGCTCCGTTATTCCCTTGGTTCATAGCCCCAAAATTTACATATGTGAATTTGAGTTCTTGCTCCGGCCCATTTGCCGTGGTTGTAATTTTATGCTTATCTGCCTTAGTAAACACTTTTCCATATGAAGGATCACCAAGGGTATGATAATGTCCCCATACAAATATAACATTCTCATGCTTATTTAATACCTGGAGAAGCTCATCCGCCTTTGCAGTGAAACGGCCCCCAAACCCACCGCCGCCATAATAATGTAATGGGCAATGAGAAACTACAAAGACAGGTTTGGAAGCAAGGACAGTGTTTAATTTTTGACTTAAATCATTTATCTCTGACGTTAAAAAAGTTGCCGTAGAAGAACTCGTTCCTGAAGAATCTAATACGTATATAGCATAATCAGAACCATTATATCTGAGGCCACCGGGGAATATGCTTTCATCTTTAGTATCATGATTACCCCTTACCAATACAACTGGTATTTCTCCATATGCCTCTTTTGCAATATTCTCACATGCATGTATATAATATTCGGGTCCAGGATTTGTCACATTTCGTGATTCAGGGTAATCGCCACCAAATATCATATGATTCAATGTTGGCGCACTGCTTTTTAAATTATTCAACCATTTTGTCAAGTTGTTCAGATTTCCATGAACATCTGATGTTAATCCGATGTGTGCTGCACCGGATGGATCACCTTGCTGATTCTGTGCCCATTTAGCATATACAGTGATATTTGAAATGATAGGCGTTGATGATGTAAACTTATTTGTCAAAGACTCTTCCTTGTACCAACCCTCAAAAGTATGCCCGGATTTTGTTGGTGCATTTGGTAATGATATTGTTGAACCTTCTAATATATTTGTTATCGGATTTACTGCGCTACCACCTTTGCTATCGAAGGTTACAGTATATTTTTCAACCGGGATGCCTTCAACAACTTCATATAAATATAACTTAAATCCATTAGATATAGATTCTGCAATATAAAACTGATAGTTACCTTTGTTTTCTTTAGCTAAAAGATAATAATCTGTCGGGTTGTTAGACCCTGTAGAAAATGTTCTTAAACTATTTTCGCCTTCGTCATATATCCAAGCACCGTACCGTTTATAATTCTTGTCTGAGTCTATTCCATCGTATTGATTAGCATTACCTATATAGACACTATCAGATGCAGAGCTGCCTTTACGATATAAATGATTGTCATCACCATTTACTATCCTATATCCATCGTAAAATTCTGTAAATTCCCAAAGCATATCAGCACTTACATCTGATGTTACTTGGTCACCTGATACTGTTACCTGGACACCTTTCAAATATTTGCTCTCGTATGTTTCCGGTGTCAGTGAATAATAGGCACCATTTAATTCTCCCACTACTAAATAAGTTTTACCATCTTCCGGTGAATCTGCTTTGCGATAAACTGTTTTATCAAAGGTACCATTTCCTATAGTTATTGAACCACCAGACTCATTAAAGGACTTATTGCCTTGAAGATCCTTATATTCAAATTCTATATTTGTATTTGTCCCAGCCTTATTAAGAGTGGCCAAAAGACCATATGTTTTTTTGCTTGCTCCTTCATTCATCGCCCCATACGACAGATACGTAAACTCAATTGTTTTTCCGGATCCCCCCTGTGTAGTTACAATGTTGTCCCCCTTATATCTAATAACTCCATACTGAGAATCCCCTTGTGAATGATTATGACCCCAAAGAAACATAACATTTTCATGTTCGTTTAGAACAGCTAACAGATTATCTGAATTAGTTGTAGTACGCCCGCCAAAATGATGGATTGGACGGTGTGATAATACAAAAACCGGCTTGGATGATGAAATGGAATTAAGCTTTATAGACAAATCGTCTATCTCACTCTGCTTAAAGGATGATTCTAATGAAGTATCCAAGGCATAGATTGCGTAGTCATTACCATTATATACAAGCCCATTGGCATAACTTCCATTTTGCAAATCATGATTACCTCTAACCAGTATACAGGGGGTTTCGCTATAAATCTCATTGACTTTCGATACACAGTCATTTACAGCTGTCCAAGAACTACTGTCACCACTATAACCTGCGTAATCACCGCCAAAAACCATCCGATCCAGCTTTTGAACATTTACCTCACTCTTGAGCTTACCCAGCCAATTACTCAGATTAATTGTATTTCCATATACGTCTGACGTAAAGGCGATGTAAGTAGGTGTACTTTCACTGGATTGTGCTAATATATCCAAAGGCATTGATGAAAGTATAAGGGCGAGTGCTAGGATAAACAGTCCGGCTAATTTCATCTTTTGTATATGTTTTGTTGTTACCTTGCGATTCTGTTTTTCTTTAAAAGGATTTAATTTTTTTAAAGAAAAACCATAGAATTCCCTCCTAATTATTCAGATTATTATCTATAATTAAATAATTTTAATTCAATCAAATTAAAACTATAAATTTTTTTCATAAATATTTTAGATATCCTTGCTTATCCTAAATATAACAACGAATTGTTTCATTTTTTGATTGTTTGAATTGCATATAGATTTGCAGCCAGATATTTATAACATATATTTGAATTACATCTAAATTACATAATGACAGGAAAAGAAAAAACACCGCCATATAGCAGTGTTATGT
>JAAYKT010000457.1 GCA_012522255.1 Clostridiales bacterium | reverse complement strand
CCATAAAATTATGCCGATATTCAGATATAGCGAAGAACCTGATGGCTACTATGCTTATTTAATGGAAGGCGACCACGCAGACGATGCCAATGATGGGCTTACTCCTGCCACTGCCATTAGGTCGTTAAACAGGCTTTTGGAGATACTTAATGGATATACGGGTGCGCTGCAAAGAAGGGCAATCATTGCTAAGAAAGTCCTTGCTGAATCAGTAACGACTACAAGGACGGGCGGAAGAACGATTGAATTTATTTCTCTTAGTAATACGGTTATTGATGGACTAAATAATCTTGGAATTTCAGACGATCTTTTTATTGGTTTTCACATTAAAAATACACGGTCTTTCTTTCAAACAATTTCCAATAACGTAGTTTTTAATGCAAAAGATTGTATTATAGAAAACTTTATAGCGAGCTTTTCTTATTTTATTTGGTATGTTTTTGATAACTGTTTGGTTTTTAACGTGCAGCAATACCTAGCTCCAACAGTTGCCAGTACAGGTCTTGGATATCAATTCACCAATTGCGTTGTTTACAACTTTATTTGTCCTTCTACAAATGGGTTAGGTGCTACCCATCCTTACAATTTAAAAATAATTTTAAAAAACACCATAATCTTTGACAGCCCAAATCTTAATATTCCAACAAACAATAATTTCCCTCACGAAATAGATTATTGTTGTATTCGTGGTGCAATAAATTATAAGGGTACTCAGATGACACACGAAGAACTTCAGGTTGTTGGTATGAACTTAAATGGCATATCGGATGACCCGCATTTAAACGATTTGGCTTTTAAGCAGCCAACTGTAAAGTCTTATAGCCCTTGTTTGTTTCGTGGGGCACTTGGGGCACATATTGGTGTTGGAGAAGGAGTTGAGATCAGCGCATCAATAATTATGGCAAGTGCAATAACCAGCGTAAATTTTAAAGCAGAATATGGCAGATTGGTGAGAATAGATGAATTTGATGATGCTATGGTTGAGACTGCACCTATAGACGTAGGCGGTATTATTATTCTTGATAAAGTTGATCTTGGGGGTTTTTATGGATTTTCTGAAGGAGAGTTTTATAATGGGCTTACGATAAACATGAGTGTTTTTAATCCATACGACAGTGCAAGAATATATCATAAGGGGTCAGCAGTTACCCATGTTTCAATAAAGTATAAAAGCCTTGAAAACAACAACAATGATAACACGCCTGCAAGTTCACCCACCCAATGGGAAAGGCTAACATGGGATGCGGTCTCTTATGATGCCGGGAAAATTGTGCAATATACCGATGATAAATGGTACAAGGCCAATACCACAACATCAACTTCGTGGGTAGCGGGAGAGTGGGACGAGATTATCTTGCATGATAATTTTGATGTAGCGATTAAAGCAGGGCGAACAGTAGAAGAATGCGTTGCCGCAGAATGGGCTTATTTGCCCCTAAGCCAAAAATCTTACATAGATGATGCGGGCAAAGGCAATGCTGATGACAATTTCGATGTGTCCACAAGTAAGGCTCTCGTGTTTCGGTTTGTTAAGTTTTTAATTCATGCTAAAACACTTATGTAATGGCTTGGTGGCTAACAAAAGACGGGGTAGATGATTATGGTCGGTTAAGTGCACCTGCCGACCTTTTTGCTTATCCGTTTTCTTTTCGGTTGATTTTTAAGCGGTCTAAAAACGGGGCGCAGAATTTGGTTACTTATGCAAACCCAGGGAATGTTGGTTATTTTCATTATACTATTGGATTAAAT
>JAAYKT010000456.1 GCA_012522255.1 Clostridiales bacterium | reverse complement strand
CTATCAGTTGGCGGCTTGACAGGCCTTCTTTTGTCATGTTTATGAGAGCAGCCAGTCTGGCATAGAGCTTGGGATTCGGTTCCACATAGCCCCTGTCATCCACTCCCGGCATGCCGCCGCCCATTTCGGCATAAACCTGCTTGGTATAGAGTATTGTGTCATGTTTGAGTTCCGTCCCGCTGGACAGAAATGTACACAAATCTTTTCTCTGCCAGGCTTTGTTTTGCATAAAGGATGGATACCCTTCTTCTTTGATACCTGTCAAAGTTTTTAAAGTATAGAGCCAGCTCCAATAAAGGTTCTGTGTCCAGGTTTCCTCATTTGCGCTTTTGATATGGCTTTGCAGCTTTTCCATGTTTTCCGGGTATCCTTTGTAATTTGTTTCACCCAAGTCTTTTAAAATGGAATAGGCTTCTTCCGAACCAAATGCCGCCGGAATATCCAATGCTTTTGGCAGCATTCTTCTGTTTCCCTCTTCATTTTCTTTTACCTCACGATAGACTAACCGCTGGAATATAGAGGCATCTAAAGTAAATCTCTGCCCCATAAAACGAAAACCTTTAATCTCTGATTCACGGTCCGGTTGTATACTCTCATCAAAAATGGGTATTGAATTTATCATTGGCGGTTCCAATTCAGCCGCTTTTTTTAGAAAGTTCTGCCATTTATCATTATTTTCTGCAAGTTCCTTTAGATCAAATTCGCTGTCATATACATTCTCTAAAATGTCCCTATATTGGGGATATGATAAGTCATCGCTTTTGCCTACAAAGAAACAGGTTGGCTGATATATTCTATCCCATCTTTTTAGATTATCATCTTTACCGAGGGCCAAGGTTATCAAAGCCGCTGATTTTGTCTCATCCACGTCTTTTAAACGGAAGGTTATTCTGCCGTACCACATCATTGTTTTAAAATATGTACGCAAGGTTTCGTCATCATCGTAATGTCCCCTGGGTATGTACTGGGAATAGTCTTCCATGGGGGTATTAAGCATATTTGTGTCCTGGCCCAAACTCATGAGGGGAGAAATTTTGATGCCTTCGTGGCTTTTAATAAGGCTTAACTCCTGATCCACCTCTCTTTTTATTTCTTTTGGAACAATTGCATTCAGGTTTAAAAGCCGGCCTGCAACTGCAAAAAACCCCAAATTCCTGAGGGCAGCATTTTCCCATTCGGTGCCCTTGAGGGCCTCATACTGGTTTTCAGATTCTGTAATCATGGACTTGGTTAATTCCTTTAACTCTTCATATAATTTTTCCTTTTCGATTACTCTGAGCAGGTGGCTGAAAAAAAGGTGATAATTATGCAGCATGGAATCTGTGGTGATAAAGCTTGGTACAGGTTCGTAGGAATTTGCCTCATAGAGCGAAAAAAATTCTCTGTGTTCACCGGGAACAACAACAAAACCGTTTTCTATAAGGAGTTTTTCTGCTTCCAGGGAAAGCCTAAACATCTCTTTATTAGTTATGTTGTTAAGCTCCGGCTCAACCTTATATGGTGCGATTTGGGGAGTAGCTTCAATGG
>JAAYKT010000455.1 GCA_012522255.1 Clostridiales bacterium | reverse complement strand
CATTATTACCCTCTACCTTTATCCATTCGTGATCTTTTGAATAATATAAGCCTTCTAAAATTTTCATGATTTTCCCTCCTATTTTTGTTAAGATTTAAGACCCAAAATTACCTGCATTTATTCTTTCTTGTATTATTACTTAGTTTAACCCCATTTATTTTTTTAGAAACTTTTTACTGACTATTTTTGCTTTGGCAATTTTTTTTCTTATTTTTATTTCCAAAACAGTATTCAGGTCAGCATATCTACCATCTACCAAAGCAAATCCAATGTTCTTTTTTAAAGTAGGAGAATGGTAACCTGTTGTTACAAAACCTATTTTTTCTCCATCTTTCAAAACGTCATAACCATGACGTGGGATACCGCCATCCACCATTTCAAATGCTGCTAATTTTCTTTTTAGACCTTCTGACTTTTGTTTAAGCAGAGAGTCTTTTCCAATAAAGCTGTCCTTATCAAATTTAATAAAGAACCCGAGTCCGGCTTCCAATGGTGTAATATCCTGTGATATTTCATTTCCATATAACGGCATAGAGGCTTCGAATCTCAAGGTATCCCTTGCTCCAAGTCCCGCAGGCTTAATACCGTCATCCTCCCCGGCTTTCATCAATTCCTCCCAAATAATTTGAACCTTATCATTACTTAGATATACTTCAAAGCCATCTTCTCCCGTATATCCTGTTCTTGATATCATACTGTCTGCACCGAATACCTTAACATTTTGCTTCAGATAAAAAGGCTTTAAGGTCGACAGGTCAAAGTCTGTTAGTCTTTGCAATATTTTTTCTGCTTTTGGGCCCTGTATTGCAATTTCTGATACCTCATCAGATTTATCTATTATTTGCACTTCAAAATCGCCTTTGTTTTCCAACATCCATTTGTAATCCTTATCCTTATTTGATGCGTTTACAACCAATAGATAGAAATCCGAGGCATATTTATAAACTAACAGATCGTCTACTACTCCTCCGCTTGGATAGCACATAAAACTATATAGAATTTGATTATCTTCCATAGCACCAAAGTTATTTGTAAGCAAATACTGCAAATATTGAAGCGCATCTTTTCCTTTAACCTCAATCTCTCCCATATGGGATACATCAAATAACCCTGCTGCATTTCGCACTGCTTCATGTTCCTGAATCAGCCCCTCGAATTGCACCGGCATAGCCCATCCGGCATAGTCTACAATTTTTCCTCCATACTTTTCGTATACAGGAAATAGGTGTGTCTTCTTTGAATTCTCCATTTCCTTCCTCCTTTCTTTTTAAATAGTTCATTCCTATAAACTATTTGCTGAAAATAACTTCCAAACAAACCGGGAACTATTGGAAGCCGCCTTTAGAAAAAAGCATACATTTAAACTATATGCTTCCCACATTTAGGTAATTATACTTTCTAATCACTATTTTATTTGAATAGTCAAGTTAATTCAAGGTTTGATATATATTTAACCAATTTCATCTAATGTGTTTCCATGAGTATGCAGGCTTGTACCACGTCTATTTCCTTATCTTTCAAAAACTGAAATATCTCCTTACTATAGGTTCCCGGCTGAAACCAAATGCTTCCAATCTTCAATTCTACTGCTTCCTCAATAAAACCTTTTCCTATCTCGGGGGCCACAACCATGTTGATGACATCCGGCTTCTTTGGAAGCCCTGTCAAGTTTTTATAACATGTATCCCCATCTATGTTTTCATACATAGGATTTACAGGATATACCTCATAACCGATACTTTTTAATTTCTTATATATTTTATTACCAAATTTATCTGGATTCTGATTGGCACCGACCACTGCCCAAACTTTCTTTGTTATCATTGTCTTTTTAGACATTCCTTCTCATCCCCCTTACCATGTATTTATGTATTTATAAAAACAAATCGTCCGCTGCCCTCTGAATTTCATATAACACCTTTTCTTCATCAATAGTCAGCATTTGACCCTTTTCCATTATAATTTCCCCGTCAATCAAAACCGTTTCAACATCTTTAGAACAACCTGAATAAACTATTGAAGATTTTATATTATGTCTTGGATAATACCAGGGCTTTTCAATATCAATCACTATAATATCAGCCGAGTAGCCTGTAACAATTTTACCTGTGTTTTTAAATCCCAAAGCTTTTGCTCCGTTGGATGTTGCCATTGCTATTACCTGGTCAACATTTATTGCCGTAGGGTCCTTCAAAACAACTTTTTGCAAATAAGATGCATTTCGCATCTCTGTCAACATATCCAATCCATTATTGCTGGAGGCTCCATCCGTACCCAAAGCTACATTTATCCTTTTATCAATCATCCGCTTGATTGGAGCTATCCCGCTTCCCAATTTCATATTACTGCTTGGATTATGCACTACATTTACTTTTTTATTTACCAGGATTTCAAGGTCATTATCATTTACCGCTACACAATGTGCCGCAATAGTCTTGCTGTTTAGAAGCCCCGCCTTATCTGCTGCCTTTGTAGGCGTCATTTTATGTTGTGCAACACTTTTTCTTACCTCATCATCAGTCTCAGAAAGATGTATCTGTACCTCACAATTCAGATCCCATGCAAGTTTTGCTACCATCTCCAAATATGTCATAGTACATGTATAAACAGAATGAGGTGCCAGATTAACTCTAATACGCCCTTTGTTGCTGCCATGAAAGTTTCTGTACAAATTAATACTCTCTTTTAGCCTAAAATCATCTTTTGTATCTATATCTCCTTGAAGGCCTCTCCCCAATGCTGCTTTTATTCCTACTTCTGATACCGCAATAGCAGTTTCCTCCATATACATATACATATCACAAAAAGCTGTTGTCCCTGTCTTTATCATTTCCATAATAGCTAACTGTGTAGCCCAATAGGCATCTTTAGCAGTAATTTTGTCCTCAAGCGGAAATATTGTATTAAAAAGCCAATCCATAAGTTTGAGATCATCAGCATAATTTCTGAATACGGTCATTGCCGAATGGTTATGAGCATTTACAAATCCCGGCATTACAACCTTATTTTTCAGGTTCCATACCCTTTCATACCTGTCACATATTCCCTCATATCCAATACCGATATAGTCTATTATACTTTCTCTTATTCCTATGTATCCGTCATCAATAACAGTGCCTTTTTCATCACCGGTAATTATATAAGCGCCTTTTAACAGAAGGCTCATCATTCACCCCAACCCTTCAGATATTCCTCTTGTTCATTTGTAAGCTTATCTATTTCTAATCCTATTCCTCTTAGTTTCATATAAGCCACTTTATTATCTATTTCATCCGGTACATCATATACCCTATTACTCAAGCTTTTATGGTTATCATTAATATATTTCACACATAAAGCTTGCAAAGCAAAGCTCATATCCATTATTTCTGCCGGATGCCCGTCACCTGCAGCTAAATTTACTAATCTGCCTTCCCCAAGCAAATTAATAATTCTTCCATCATTTAGGACATACGAAACAATATTATCCTTCACAGACTTTATGTCATCAGCAATAGATTCCAAATCCGGTTTCCATATCTCTACATCAAAATGTCCCGCGTTTGCTAGCAATACCCCATTTTTCATTAGCATAAAATTATCTCTGTTTAATGCTTTACTGCAGCCGGTTACAGTTATAAAAATATCCCCGATGGGTGATGCTTCAATAACAGGCATAACCCTGAAACCATCCATATATGCTTCTAAGGCTTTTATGGGGTCCACCTCGCATACTATGACATTTGCACCAAGCCCTTTTGCTTTATTTGCAACACCTTTGCCGCACCAGCCATATCCGATTACAACCACTGTTTTACCGGCAATAATAAGGTTTGTGGTTCTCATTATTCCATCCCATACTGATTGACCTGTACCATATCTGTTATCAAATAAGTATTTACACTTGGCATCATTGACTGAAATCATCGGAAAATTCAATTGATTTGCTTTTTCTCTGGATCTCAGTCTTATTACTCCTGTCGTGGTTTCTTCACAACCTCCAAAAATATCAACCGCCAGTTCTTTTCTGCTACTATGTAGTAATTGAACCAGATCGCCGCCATCATCTATTATGATATTTGGTTTTATATCCAATACCGAATTCAAATGTTTGTTATATTCTTCTGATGTGGCGCCATGCCATGCATACACATATATATCATCCTCTGACAAAGCAGCTGCTACATCATCCTGAGTTGATAAAGGGTTGCTGCCCGTTACAGCTGCTTCCGCGCCTGCGGCCTTTAGAACTTTAGCCAAATATGCTGTTTTTGCTTCCAAATGTATTGACATGGCAATTCTTATTCCGCTTAGCAGCCTATCATGGTTAAACTCTTTTTCTATCAATGAAAGTACAGGCATATTTTTCTTAACCCAATTAATTTTCTTTTGACCCGAAGGTGCTAACTTTATATTTCTAACTAAACTTTTCCTCACGAATTATCTCCTCCGATTTTTACTTTACTTCATGGATATATTTTCATTATACTTTATATTCTGCTATTGTTCATATTTTATTTAGCATAAAGTATGCCGAGTATTTCACCTTTCCAACCTTTTACTAACACAAAGTTTGAACAGTAATGACACATGGCCGATTTGACATGATATTTCAAATGGCTTAATATTTAAATGTATTCTTTTTAAAGATAGGTGATATAAATGCTCAAAGAAATTTTTATTACATTTTTTAAAATAGGTTGTTTTACTATTGGTGGCGGTTATGCAATGATACCTGTCATACAAAAAGAAGTAGTTGAGGATAAAAAGTGGATTTCTCAAGAAGACTTTTTGGATGCCCTCGCTATTACCAACAGCCTTCCCGGCCCCTTGGCCACTAATTCGGCTACCTATGTCGGATATAGGCTTGCAGGCCCTATAGGTTCCTTAACAGCCGTTTTTGCAACAGCCTTACCATCGTTTCTTATTATATTGGCTATTGCCTTATTTTTTTCAACCATCAGAGACAACGTAATTGTACAGCATATTTTCAGTGGAATAAGGCCGGCAGTAGCAGGGCTAATGCTATATGCAGTTACAAATCTTTCAAAATTTTTAGGTTTCAAGATATTTAACATTACTATAGCAATCAGTGCATTTGTTGCCATTGCATTTTTTAACATCCACCCATTTTTGACAATTGTGATTGCAGGTGTACTCGGGCTATTATCCAATAAAAGCAGGAAGGGAAATAAATGACTTTATTATTAAACATTTTCTTAACCTTTTTAAAAATCGGCGCCTTCAGTTTCGGAGGAGGTTATGCAATAGTTTCTTTCATGCAAAAAGAAATTATACAAAACAAAGCATGGCTGGATATAAGGGAGTTTGTAGATATAATTGCAATTGCGGAAATAACTCCCGGTCCAATAGCTGTCAACTCTTCTACTTATGTAGGTTATAAAATTGCAGGCATTTTGGGCTCCATATTGGGAACAGTAGGAGTTTTAGCAGTGCCAACGGTATTGGCTCTGATTTTATCAGTTTATATTAAAAGATTTAAAAGTCAGAAATGGGTTAAATGGGTTCTTAAGGGCATGAGGCCGGCAGTTTTGGGTATTATAGCAGCCGCCGGATTTTCTATAGGTAAAATTTCTCTGATAGACTATAAAAGTGTTACTATAGGTATTTTCGCATTTTTCAGCGTTTTCAAATTTAAACTGAGCCCTATATTAACAATTGTTCTATCAGGTGGTTTGGGATTAATTCTATACAGCCTATAATACTTGTTAATACGTTTAAAATACCTCTTCCATGATAATAATATTATTGGGGAAGAGGTGATTTTTTGAGCATAAAAATAGGTGTTCCAAGGGGATTATATTTTTACAAACATTATCCTTTTACGAAAGCATTTTTGACTGAATTAGGAGCAGAAATAATTGCTTCCCCCGAAACCAATAAAGAAATATTGGATATTGGTTCAAGGTTTTGTATTGACGATGCCTGCTTACCTGTTAAAGTGTACCATGGTCATGCGGATTATCTGAAAGACAAAGTTGACTGTTTACTGATACCAAGGCTAACAAGCATATACAAAAAGGAATATATATGCCCAAAATTCGGAGGACTACCGGAAATGATCAAATTCTCCCTAACCGGCCTTCCGCCTATTATAGATACAGAAATTAATATATATAAACACAATGCCAATCTTTACAAATCTTTATATACTCTTGGGTTTAAATTCACAAAGAACACCCTGCGTATTAAAAAGGCTATAAATAAAGCAGTTAAGGCGCATTTATCTTATGAAGCAAATCTTTTTAATGGTAGCACACCTGCAATACTTATTGATAAAAAAGCTGCATATGGCACTTGCAACAATCACATAATCGGAATTATAGCCCATCCATATCTCCTCCATGATAGTTTTGTGAATATGAATCTTTTGGAAAAATTATCAGATAAAAACATAAGGTTTATAACACCTGAAATGGTTGATTCAAAAGTCATAGAGTCTTTCGGGCAAAAACTTGAAAAAAGAATGTTTTGGAGCAGCGGTAAAAACCTGATAGGAAGTGCTTTATATATGATGCAAAACAATAAAATCGAAGGCCTTTTGATTTTAACATCTTTTGCTTGCGGTATTGACTCTCTCACTATTGAACTGATACACAAAATTGCTAACAGAACTTATAAAAAACCCATCATGACAATAACTCTGGATGAACATACCGGAGAAGCAAACTTTAATACACGTTTAGAAGCTTTTTTAGATTTAACAAAAAAAATGACTTTATCATGTTAGACAAATCGCTATGAAAGTATTCATTAACTTTTTATAAAACTATAAAAAATGAAATTGACACGTTATCTTATACCCATGATCAATAAAATGAATAATACGGCATTTAAATAAATAAAAAACGAGGGTTCTTAACCCGGGAGGTAGAAGTTGAAAATTACTTATCCGCACATGGGAGAAGTATATATAGCAGTAAAAGGTATGTTTGACGATTTAGGTATCAAGAGCATCATAGCGCCTTTTACAACGGAGAACATCCTGAAAATTGGCGCTCAAGAATCCCCTGAGTATGTATGCCTTCCTTTTAAAATAACCTTGGGTAATTATATAAAAAGTCTGGAAGCAGGCGCCGATACTGTTGTAATAACAGGGAGTTGCGGCCCCTGCCGTTTCGGCTATTACGGGCCCCTTCAAAAAGAAATCTTGAAAGATATGGGTTATGATGTTGATTTTATAATAATAGATCCACCAAAAGAGGGTGTTCCAAAGTTTATTAATAACATAAAAAAACTTAGCGGAGGCAAAGGAATAAAAGCCTTAAAAGCCTTATATAATGCCTACAATGTATGTGTGGAAATCGATAAGCTAAACGAGATTCAATACTATGTAAGACCAAGGACAAAAGATAAAACCATCGTTAATAATATAATGTATAATTTTAGAAAAAAGGTGCTTGATACCAACGGAACTTCAGATATTATAAGCCTTATAAAGATAACTTACGAAAAACTATTGGCATTACCCATAGATAACAATATTGAACCTGTAAAAATTGGCATTATAGGCGAAATTTACACCATTATTGAACCCTTTTCGAACTTGAATGTGGAAGAAAAGCTGGGTAATATGGGGGCTCATGTTCATAGATCCATGACCATTAAGGGATGGGCAGAGAATAATTTGATTAAACCGATGACGGCAAGAAAAAGTTATAAAGCAGAAAAAACCCTTGCAAAACCATATATCCCCTTTCTCATAGGAGTCCATACCCAACAGTGCATAGGTCATGCAATAAATTATTCTTTACAAAAATACGATGGTTTAGTTCAAATATATCCCATGACATGTATGCCGGAAATAGTTTCCCGCACTATACTGTCACAAGTAGAAAAAGATTATAACATTCCAATTCTATACCTGGTTGTTGATGAGTTAACCGGTGAGTCAGGTTATCAAACCAGGCTGGAAGCTTTTTATGATTATGTCAAGTACAGGAGAACAAAGATTCTCTACTCTTAATCGTCTTCTTTTCCTCCATAATCCTTATATGGAGAATTTGCAATAAGTGTTTTAACCTTCCGCATACCCCTTTTCCATAAGTATATCATATAGAAAAAGAATACAGTCGTAATATAATATCTGTGGGACAGTAAAATAAAATCATATACTCCATGCAATACAATAGGTATAAATAACCCCAACAAAAAATACCCTATTTTATATGGTTGTTGAGCAAACTTGGAAATACCCAGATAATACCCCATGGCAACGCCAAATAATGCATGGGCAGGTACTGCAGTAATGGCTCTTAAGAGGGCAACGCTAAAACCGGTGGATAGCACATATGCTATATTCTCTACGGTAGCAAATCCCAAGGAAATAAAAACACTATAGACTATACCATCATACATTTCATTAAACTCATCATTATTCCAAATCAAAATATAAAACATTAAAAATTTAAACGCTTCTTCAACTAAGCCTGCCACTATAAAAGCTGTATAACCAACAGCAATGAGTCTTTTATCCCCCATGTCAAACAGATTAAGTTTCATTTCGACTATCAATATTGGAATAACGGATATAGCTCCTAATAAGAATGCCTTGGTTAAAAGGTGCCTTGGTTCCTTTTCATATTTATCCCTCATATAAAAATAATACATAAGTGCAGCGGAAGGAGCTATAGCTGCCAACAGAAGTATCATATCTTTCTCCTTTCCTAAGCACCGTACTTTGAAAGCCTTAAAGCATTTGCCAACAAATAATTTATTAAGTATTTGCTTTGAAATATTCCCAAACCACCCTTATTGCATTCATTTTCTGTAAATCTAATGCAGTCATCAAATCCACAGAATTCAGAGTTAATGAGTACGGGAACCGGATGCCAGCTATGGCTTTTCATAGGAACCGGCGTCGAATGGTCGCCAGTCACACAAAGCACATCGGGCTTTTTATTCAATAACAAGGGCAAAGCACTATCTACGGATTCAATTATTCTAACCTTCTCCAAAAAATTACCATCCTCACCAAATGAATCTGTATATTTTATATGTATAAAAAAATAATTATAATTTGTATGGTTCTCTGCATATACGTTAAATGCATCTTCCGGTTTGTTACCTGCATCCAGTATCTCCATTCCCACAAGTCTCGACAAACCTTTATACATAGGATAATGAGCGATACATACCGGATTTAATCCAAACCTTTCACCCAAGGATAAGATTTTTGGTCTTTCCGAAAATCCTCGCATTAAAAGTGAGTTGGCAGGCCTAAGGTCTTTAATTACTTTTCTTGCCTCATGATAGAATCTGTTTACAATTTCAGCTGTATACTCCGCTTCCTCTGTTATAGCTTTAACTTTCAAGGGCCTTTTACCTTCAGTTAGAGGATCTGAATCTGTTATCTTTTCACTCAAAACCTTACCTTTAAGAATAACTACAAATCTATGCTGTATGCCCGCCTTTATCATGATCTTTATATTATCTATTTCTTTTATATTATCGCTTAAGATATTACAGATTTCTTCGCATTTTTCTGTTGATATCCTACCGGCTCTCCTATCGATTATAAACCCATTTTCATCTGCCGAGGCAAAGTTACATCTCGCAGCTATATCACCGTCTTTTATTTCCATATCCATACCGGCAGCCTCTAAAATTCCCCTTCCTATTTCATACTTCACAGGATCATATCCAAAAATCCCCAAATGCCCCGGTCCGCTTCCGGGCGTAATCCCCGGCTGAACGGGTATGTGCCTACCCAAAACAGATTCTTTAGCCAGTTTATCCAAATTAGGTGTCGAAGCATATTCCAATGGCGTCAAATTCTTATAATCTTTATTTGGTATATCGCCGATCCCGTCCATAACCAACAAAACAATACTTTTATCATTTTGTTGTATTAACTGCCCAATTAAGCTATCCGCTTTATCCATAAT
>JAAYKT010000454.1 GCA_012522255.1 Clostridiales bacterium | reverse complement strand
TATTGGACACTCCCTTAAGCCATGCCCGGGTTATAGAAACAGCGGAGGCTGCAAAGGATAAGTTTACTATATTGGTAAGGCTGATAATAAAAAGTTTTACGCACCTGCCTTAAACCCCTGAGCTCTGAGCCCTAATAATTCATGAGGAGGAATAAAGTGGATTATATAAACAGTATTGAAAAAGCTTATAATTATATAAAAGATAGAATCCCCTATGCACCGGATATCGGTATTGTTCTTGGTACCGGCCTTGGTTCTCTGGCGGAATGCATAACGGAGCCAATCTATATCGACTACAAAGACATACCCGCATTCCCCGTATCTACTGTATCCGGTCATGCGGGAAGGCTCATATACGGTGATTTGGAAGGCAAAAAGGTTCTTGCCATGCAAGGGCGTTTTCATTATTATGAAGGTTACGGCATGAAGGAAGTTACATTACCTATCAGGGTAATGAGCAAGTTGGGAATAAAAATACTTATCATAAGCAATGCTTGTGGCGGACTGAATGAAGAATTTAATGCCGGGGATATAATGCTGATTGAGGACCACATAAACTTTATAGGAGACAGTCCACTGATAGGTGCCAATTTGGAAGAATTCGGCCCCAGGTTTCCTGATATGACTGATGTATATAGCAAGGAACTTTTAAAACTATGTCAAGATGTAGCAAACAAAGCCGATATCAAGGTTCAAAAAGGTGTTTACTGTGCCATCAGCGGTCCCAACTACAACACAAAAGCGGAACTTAGAATGTTGATAAAAATAGGCGCAAATGCGGTTGGAATGTCCACCGTCCCCGAGGCGACTGTCGCTAAACATTCAGGAATAAAAGTGCTGGGGCTTTCTTGTATTACTGATATGGCACTTCCCGATTCTTTAGCACCTTTATCCCACGAAGAGGTTGTCAGGGTAGCGGAACAGGCAAAGCCTAAATTTGTGACTCTTGTCAGGAACTTTATAAAAGAGGTGGGGCTTCATGAGAGCCTATGATCTGATATTAAAAAAGCGTAACGGGAAAATACTTGAAAAAGAAGAAATCGATTTTTTTATAAACGGATTTGTAAATAACGAGATACCTGATTATCAGGTATCCGCATTGCTTATGGCTATATATTTTAACGGATTGACAAAACGGGAAACAATTGATTTGACTATGGCTATAGTGAATTCCGGTGACATCATTGACTTATCTGAAATCCAGGGTATAACAGTCGATAAACACTCTACCGGCGGGGTAGGGGATAAAATCAGCTTGGTAGTTTTACCTTTGGTCTCTTCCCTTGGAATACCTGTTGCAAAGATTTCCGGAAGAGGCTTGGGGCATACAGGAGGCACGATAGACAAATTAGAATCTATAGAAGGTTTCAAAACCCAATTAAGCAAAGAAAAGTTTGTTGCCAATGTCAATAAATATAAAATGGCAATAACAAGCCAATCTGCCGATATTACACCCGGGGACAGGAAGTTGTATGCTCTCAGAGATGTAACCGCTACGGTGGACAGCATACCTCTTATCGCCAGCTCCATTATGAGTAAAAAAATTGCATCCGGGGCCATGCGAATAGTCTTGGATGTCAAAGTCGGCTCAGGCGCTTTTTTAAAAACCATTGATGAGGCTAAGGAATTGGCAAGATTGATGGTGGATATAGGCAACGGATTAAACAGAAAGACTTTTGCGGTAATTACGGATATGAACCAGCCCCTGGGTTATGAGGTCGGAAATGCAAATGAGATAAAGGAAGCAGTAAAAGTCTTGTCAGGACAGGGTGCAGTGGATGAAACAACTGTGGCACTTACAATCGCATCCTATATGGCGATTTTAGGCGGTGCCTTTGATAATTTTGATATTGCTTATAGAAATTTGCAAGATTTGATTCTTTCCGGAACCGCTTTAAATAAATTTAAAGAGCTTATCGTCATCCAAGGCGGAAGACCTGATTTTATCGATGACTTTAACTTATTGCCTCAATCCAAATACAACATTTCCGTAAAATCCGATGAAGAAGGGTATGTGAATTCCATTAATGCGGAAAAAGTCGGCCTTGCAGCGATGATGCTTGGTGCCGGCCGTAAAACAAAAAATGATTTAATTGACCACTCTGCAGGAATAACCATGATTAAAAAAGTTGGGGACAGGGGGGAGAAGAATGAAGAGCTATGTATTTTACATACCAATTTTTTAAACAGTTCCGAAGCTGCTCATATAATCAAAAAGAGTTATGTAATAGAAAAAGAATTTAATAAAAAAATGCAATATATTTATGATATCATTCAATAAAGAATAACAATCCTTCTATTGGGAAATATAAGTATATATTAACCATAGGAGGGTTTTTTCTATGCGATTTACTAAAACATTAATGATAACAATTATTATTCTTTCTTTGACTTTCAGCGGTTTTATATTTGCCGATGAAAGCCTCAACTTAGAATGCAAATCAGCGATTTTGATGGATTCTGCCACGGGAAAAGTTTTATATGAGACGAACTCCCATGAAAAACTTGAACCGGCAAGCGTAACAAAAATCATGACCATGCTTTTAGCAATGGAAGCTTTGGATACCGGAAAAATTACGTTGCAAGACAAAGTTATCATTAGCAAAAACGTGGCAAAAATGAAGACAGGAACTCGCCTTATGCTGGAAGAAGGGGAGATAAGAACAGTAGAGGACTTGCTTTACGGTGTTGCAGTAGAGTCGGGAAATGATGCAAGTATTGCTATTGCAGAGTGTGTTGCCGGCGGTGAGGGTGAATTTGTAAAGGCCATGAATAAAAAGGCCAAAGAGTTGGGTATGAATGACACTAATTTTGAAAACCCTCATGGGTTGCATTCGGAAAACCATAAAACTTCTGCCCATGATATAGGAATCATGTCGAGAGAACTTATACAGCATGAAAAAATATTTGATTTCATCTCGAAATACATGGTAACTGTCTATGTGGGAAGAAAAAATGATGTAAAAAGAGAATTGGTAAATAAGAATAAAATGGTGCATTTTTATAAGGATGTAGACGGTATCAAGACAGGGTTCACAGATGAGGCTATGTTCTGCATATCAGTAACTGCAAAGAACAATAATATCAGATTGGTCAGTGTTATTATGGGTGCCCCGGATACAACAAAAAGAAACAGGGATGCAAGAAAACTTATAGATTATGGTTTTGCAAATTATGTGAATCATTCCTTTGGGAAAAAAGGTGAGTTGGTTAAACAGGTAAAAGTTAATAAGGGAGACAGTGAAAGTGTTGATGCAGTATTTGAAACAAATGCGGATATACTTTTAAGAAAGGGTGAAGAAAAAGGCCTTGAAAAGATTTTTGACCTGCCGGATGCAATAGCAGCTCCTTTAAAGCAAGGCCAAAAAATAGGAGAAATAACTATAAAAAAAGACGGAGAGCAAATTGCATCATTTAATATCATAAGCGATAAGGATATTGGTAAAGCAAGCTTTGTAAATAATATTCTAAGGGCAATCAAATATTGGTTCAATTATATCGGTATAAGCTTCTGAACTACAGCGCCCATACATTACTTCAAATGATATAACCAGCATAGCACATACATAAGGGCCGGGTATAACCCGGCCTTATATTTTTTTGATGCAATAAAGTTGCTTTCTTGTTTTATTCCCATATGTTATAATACAGAACATAAACAATGAGCTTTGAGAGGATGGTATTTTTGTTCGGTTTTGACATAATGGAATTATTATATAGATTACCGGCCGTATTTATTGGATTTTCATTTCATGAGTTCGCCCACGGTTTGGCTGCTTATTATCTGGGAGACGATACAGCAAAAGCGAGCGGCCGTTTAACACTGGACCCCGCGGCGCATATAGACCCTATGGGTCTTTTGATGCTGATTTTATTCAGATTCGGATGGGCAAAGCCCGTGCCTATTAATCCAAACAATTTTAGGAACAGAAAAAAAGGAATTATTATAGTTTCCTTGGCGGGGCCTCTTATGAACTTTCTAATAGCTACCATTGTTCTTTTTATTTATGGATTTAGTTATATTAAGTTTGGAATTCAAAACGTAGTTTTTGATAAAATAATTTTGAACATCTACTTTATTAATATAGGGTTAGGGGTTTTTAACCTTATACCCATACCACCGCTGGATGGTTCCAAAATATTGGCAGGTATTCTGCCGACAAGGATAGAGTATAAATTCTATAAATATGAACAATATTCATACCTGCTATTGTTGTTTTTGATTTTTACAAATACTATTAATTATGTTTTAAGCCCCATGTTTTTTTATGCTCAAAGAGCGATTTATTATGTTGTAAATTTAATCTTATAAAATAAAAAATGTTAAGGTGTTAAAAATGGCTATTAGTATAAAATTGGAGGTATTTGAAGGGCCTTTGGATTTGCTTTTTCATCTTATTGAGAAGGCTAAAATTGATATTTATGATATTCCAATAGCTGAAATAACAGAACAATATATTGATTATCTTAACATGATGAAAGAAATGGATATAGATTTGGCCAGCGAGTTTTTGGTTATGGCGGCGACCTTGCTAATAATAAAATCCAAAATGCTTCTGCCCAAAACGCCAATGGAAGAAGAAAACTATGAAGACCCGAGGGAAGAGCTGGTTATAAAGCTCTTGGAATATAAAAAGTTTAAGGAAGTATCGGAGCTGTTAAAAGACAAGTATCTAAGGAATGAAAACTTGTTATTTAAAGATTCGGATTTGGCAGATGCATTAATAGATTCTTATGAGCTGCCGGATGAGATTTCAGTGGAGCTTTTGATTGAAAAATTTCAAAACATTTTAATAAAAAAAGAAAAAAGTGAAAATAGGGAACACAAAAGAGTTTATAAAGACAGTATTACCGTAGAGGAAAAAATTGCTGTCTTGCTGGATATTCTCACACAAAAAAGGTGGACAAGTTTTGATGGGTTACTGCAAGGCTGTGATAACAGGCTTGAGGTGATTATTTCTTTTTTGGCCTTGTTGGAATTAATAAAAGGAAAAAAGATAAGGGCAAAGCAAGAAAAAAGATTTGGGAGTATTCTTTTAAAGAAAGTATAGGGTATTCCTGATATTAGAACTCAGATCTCAGAACTCAGGGGATTAGGGTATTCCTATGGGGTCGGGATCCTTCGTGCCTAAGGATGATAATTACGAGACATGTGTACTTTATGGAAACTGTCATTTTGAACGCAGTGAAGAATCTATATCTTATCGTTATAAAATAGCAGAGGTGGTTTAATAATGGAAATAAGAGAAATAAAAGGGGCCCTGGAATGCATATTATTTATATCCGGTGATGCGGTAGAACTTAAAGACCTTTTAACCGTCTTTGATATAGATAAAACAACTTTAAAAAGAATTTTAAATCAAATGATAGATGAATATGAACGCGATGACAGGGGTTTGCGTATTATTGAAGCCAACGGTACTTATCAGTTTGCAACAAAGCCCGAGTATTATGATTATGTAGAACGATTGTTAAAGCCAAAAGCACGGACTGGATTGTCACAGGCTTCTTTGGAAACACTGTCGATAATAGCATATAAGCAGCCGGTAACAAGGGCTTACGTGGACTCTATAAGGGGAGTCAATTCGGATGGCTGCATGTATCGTCTTCTTGATAAGGAACTGATACAGGAACTCGGGAGAATGAATGCCCCCGGCAGGCCAATACTGTATGGAACAACGGATAATTTTTTAAGGCTCTTTTGGCTCAAAACCATAACGGAACTACCCGATATAACAATTATTGAAGAATAATACCCAAATGTATTATTCTTTTATTTTGTGGGAAAATACTAAAAAGTGGAATTTGTGTTCGCGGGGGCTTTAAATGATTTATATATTAATATTATTGGCTATCCTGATTCTTATTACAGTATTATTGTATTTTTCTTCAGTGAGGGTAGAATTAGCATCAAACAAAGTCAAAAATAAGCTGTCATTTCATACCAGAACTTCCATAGGCTACGGATCCTTAAGAATTAATGCATCTAAAAAAGATAAGCCGGTCAACTTCAGCAATATTAAATTTATACCGAAAGATATTGACTTGAGCTATGAATTTGATGTTTCTAATCTTAAGTCTTTGTTTTCAGGCGGCTCTAATTCAACAGATAAAATAAAACAATACTATAACTTAAATAGAAAAGGGATTTCATATTTGGCAGCAAAAACAAAAATATATGATGTTTTTCTTGACCTGAAGTTTGGCTTGGATAATGCCTCATACACAGCTGTTATCTATGGTGCCATCAGCATTTTAATAACAAACATAATTGCATTCCTAAAAAAAACAATGATGATAAACATAAAAAGGATAGATGTCAAACCGGTATTCAACGAAATAGTTTTCGAATATGATTTTGGTTGCATAATAGAGGCAAGGTTAGGAGATATTATTATTGCATTGATAGCAGTTAAAAAAAAGAAAAGAGGTGTTGTCTTTGGAACAACCTATTCAAGCGTTAATGAAAACAACTCTTGAAAATATCAAAGATATGATTGATGTAAGCACTGTGATAGGTGAGCCGGTAGAGACCTTAAACGGTACTGTAATTTTTCCCATTTCCAAAGTCGGATTCGGTTTTGTTTCCGGCGGAGGGGATCTGAGTATTTGTGGGGGTACGGGAGATAGTGATAGCAATAACTCGGGTTCCGAAAGCAAAGAACCTTTTGCCGGTGGTAGTGGAGCAGGTGTTTCTGTGCATCCTGTAGGTTTTTTGTCTGTCTCAAATGATATTATTCGATTGATTCCGGTAAGCAGCAATACTGTTGTGGACAGGGTTTTGGACTTAATACCGGAATTACATAATAACCTATGTCATTGAAAAAAAATGAAAAAGGAAGGGTAAGCTTTCTTTCTTCTTTTGGATTTGCATTTCTATAATTCCTTCATTTCGTATTTAAAATTCTTTTTTTGTACATAATAATTAAAGTATTTCAAAATAACACGATAGAAGGTAAAAGGATGATAAATATTACGCTGAACAGAATAAAAAAAATAACAATAATCTTGATTATTATAATAATGAATTTTAGTTTTCTATATGCCGCAGACAATATGCCTTACGCCAAATCTTCAATCGTAATGGATGTCAATACCGGCAGGATTTTATACAGCAATAATC
>JAAYKT010000453.1 GCA_012522255.1 Clostridiales bacterium | reverse complement strand
GATTTTTGGTCAGCTTCAAACCACAAAATATTTTTTTGTTTACAGCTTTTTTATTAATAAAAAGCTATTTTTTATAGGGACCCTAAATTTCTATTGTTTTATCAATAATTTCAAAGATGTTATAAAAATTACAAAAAAAATTAGAACATAAAATTTAACGCCCTCATAATTGCGTTTTAAGCAATTTTTAAAACTTTTTAATATATTTATACTATGGACATCCTTTAACGCAGCTACATAAGCATAAAGCCCTCAAAGACAGTATTAAGGTATTTGATAGATGCACTGAATCTAAAAAGCAGTTTTATGCAATATATCAGGTTATATCTGTATATTTAGCTTTTTTATTTAAACTTTCGGTAATATTAAGCTCAAAATTATTATTCTTTATACAAATTTATTATAGCAAAATTCAAATTTTGTTTTATAGCAGAATTCACAATGCATATACCGGATTATCCGGACAGTGGTACCGGAAACATCCGGACATTAAACCGGACTATCCGGACACCTTGCCGACCAGTTTCATTTTAGAATAATAATCTTTTTTATACAATAACAATAATGATTTTATAATAATGTTATGCTTCATCCAAGCGCCCCATTTTTTTAACGGCCATCACTTCCCTCATTGATATTTTAGAATCGAGCCCTAAGATATACGAATTATGAATGACCCTGTCCATAATAGCATCAGCTAAAGTCGGATCAGGGAACAATTCATACCACTGGCTGTGGGCTATTTGTCCGGACAAAATCATTGACCCTTTATTATAGCGTGACTCTGCGATTTCCAAGATATCACGGCTTTCCTCTAAGGTGTATGATTTTAAACCGATATCATCGAGTATTAACAGTCTAATATTTAAAAGATTTTTCATAAATCTGAGATATTGATTTTGCAATTTAGCATCCTGGATTTCTAATAAAAGTTCCGGGATTCTATAGTATTTAACCGTATAACCTTTTCTGCATGCATTATTGCCAAGGGCACAAGCAAGAAAAGATTTGCCACTACCTGTTTTGCCGGAGATAATAATATTTAATGATTTCTCAATAAAATCACAGCTGGAAAGTGTCCTGATAGATTGCTTATCAATTGATCTGTTAGATGAATATTCAATGTCTTCAATGCATGCATTTAAGCTAAGGTTTGCTTTTTTGATCAATCGTTTTATTTTAGAATTCTTTTTAACCATCCATTCCTTTTCCACAATAAGAGAAAATCTTTCCTCGAATGTGAGTTCTATATCTGCCGGGTTTGGCTCATTAAAGACTTGAGCCATTGTTTTAAGCTTCATATCCCTTAATTTTTCAATAGTTTGGTTTTTAAGCATTTAGCCCACCCCCGCATAGGTTTCTGCTCCCCGTACATTTGTATTTTTAACTATTTTATCTGTCTTTTTATCTGATGATGGTGTCACAGTTGTTTTTCTAAGCATCATATTAAAATATTTATAGTTGCTGACTCCTTTATCAATTGCTTCTTTGCTTGCTGCCTCGACAGATTCAGAAGTATAACTTGATGATAATTTCATAATTCCCATGCATGCACGATATGCCTGGATATAGTATTCGTGACTTTTTAATATATTTGCAATTAGTATTTTTGTCTTCGGACCTATTTTTTCGGCCCAGGCTAAGTACTTATCAGAATCCCAGCCTGTGACTATTTTATGTGATTCCGGCATGTGTTCCGGAAGTGTCATATATCTTTTATGTGTATTAAAATTTCTTTTATGGGCGGCTATCCTTTCTCCATCAGCAAATATTTCAATGACGGCTAAGGTGGCACGAATCCGCGAAGCCTTTCCTATATGGGTATAAGGAACGCTATAATAGAAGCCTTCATATTCAACGTGATAGTTGAAGCCCACCCTTGCTTCTTTCCACTCCGCATATTCATATCTGGTAGGTGGTAAAGGTTTTAAAGCCGGTTTATCTATAGCTAAATAGGCAGATAGTCTGTTGCCTTCAATCTTTTGAAATGGCCTTTCTATTAGTTTTTTGAGTTCTATTTTTACTGCTTCATTTATTTCATAGATATTGAAAAATTGATGATTCCTGAGGGCCGCAATTATCCGTTGTGAGACATTCTTTACCGTATTTTCATCTGCAGCCTTGTCCTTTGGTTTGGATGCTCTGGCAGGCACCAAAGTTGTGCCGTAATGTGTCGCCATTTCGTTGTAGCTTGTGTTTAACAGTGGATCTACTAAATCAGGCGTTTTGACGGCAGTCTTTGTATTGTCAGGTATGG
>JAAYKT010000452.1 GCA_012522255.1 Clostridiales bacterium | reverse complement strand
AGAGGCCACACCTGTTCCCATGCCGAACACAGAAGTTAAGCTCTCTTGTGCCGATGGTACTTGGACCGCAGGGTCCCGGGAGAGTAGGTAGTCGCCGGGTTTTTTATTTTCTGCTTTAGCTGTTAGGGGTTAGCTGTTAGGGGTTAGGAGATCATTTGACCGGTTACTGCTTAACCACCGCTTAACTGATGCCCAACAACTGTTTAACTATTGCTTAACCATTGCTTAACTATCGTTTGACAACCGTTATATCAGGTTATGGATGATGAAAGGAAGGTATCTGTAAATGAAAAACTTATTTGAAAAAGGCATAAGTTTTAGAAGCTACATATTTAATCTTGACGATAAGTCTAAACATAACTTAATGAAATACTATATTCCCATGAACATAAAAGAAGAGTTGAAGGAACAACTTGGAAATATTGATAAGAAAATTAATATTTTAGGTGTTGTAGAACCGAACTGTCCTGATTGTTGGATAAACTTATCTCTTTTAGAAAAAATGATTAGTTTTAATAATAATATAGATTTAAGATTAGTTATAAGAAAATCTGTGGATAAAGAACTGGATGCATACAGAGTGGATGGTTTTGTAAAAGTGCCGACATTTATATTTATGGATGAAAATTTCGGTATTTTAGATTCGTTTATAGAAAAGCCGCAAATTTTAAAAGATGCAGACATTAATACTGCTGAAGGTTCGGCAATGAATATGAATTATATTATTGGAAAACTTATTAATGAGACAGCTAAGGAAATTATGGATAAACTATTGAAAGGCATTTAATCGTACTTTAACACACAAAAATACTTATAATTGTTTGTAGTACCATAAGATAAATAAACGATTGCGTTACAAAAATAGTCATTATAATTTAACAAATTTTTTTAGCATGTTACAATGCTATTTTTTTATATTGCAGAAAAATTCTGCTTTACTAAGTGTCAATATTTCCACATTTCGTTAGGAGATGGCACATGTCAATAAAAGCGGATTTTCGCCAAATATCATAATGAGAGCTATTAACAACTATGTAGTTTTTAAATATTGATAATCTAATACGAGGGAACGCTTTTATTATTAAAATATTATTAAATAAATGAAAAAGTCAATTGTAGAAATATATATGGTGTGATACAATATATAGTGTCTAAATTTACAATAGATACTATATATTGTAGGGAGGATTGTTTAATGATTTCAGAGAATGGTCTAAAAGTTTTAAAGAAAAGGTATTTGGCTAAGGATATAAACGGTGATCCCATAGAGACACCTGATGAGATGTTTCGTCGTATTTCTACTTTTATTGCAAGTGCCGACAAAATTTTTGAACCGGAAAAAAATGTAGAAATAGTAGAAGATAAATTTTATGAAATAATGTCACAGTTGGAATTTTTGCCGAATTCCC
Organism: Clostridiales bacterium; assembly: GCA_012522255.1. Classification (GTDB taxonomy): domain Bacteria; phylum Bacillota; class Clostridia; order Lutisporales; family Lutisporaceae; genus JAAYKT01. The sequence continues at coordinate 3,272 of JAAYKT010000452.1, read as the reverse complement.
CCACACTTATGAATGCAGGCAGAGAATTAGGACAGTTATCTGCATGTTTTGTTTTGCCGGTGGAAGATTCTATGGAAGGGATTTTTGATGCCATCAAACATGCCGCAATTATACATAAAAGTGGCGGAGGAACGGGTTTTAGTTTTAGCCGTCTAAGGAGTAAAGGTTCTTCGGTTAATTCTACCGGTGGTGTGGCCTCCGGACCTATAAGTTTTATGAAGGTTTTTAATTCTGCTACAGAGGCTGTCAAACAAGGCGGTGTCAGAAGGGGAGCCAATATGGGCATACTCAGGGTTGATCATCCTGATATAATTGAATTCATTCAATGCAAAGAAAAAGACAAGGAAATTACAAACTTTAATATAAGCATCGGCATAACAGAAGAGTTTATGGAAGCAGTGGAAAAGGACGAAGAATATGAACTTATAGAACCTCATACAAAAAAAGCAGTCGGTAAATTAAAGGCAAAAGAAGTTTTTGAACTGATAATCGATATGGCATGGAACAACGGAGAACCCGGAATTATTTTTCTTGATAGAATGAACAGGGATAATATTGTGCCGGAATTAGGTGAAATTGAAAGCACAAACCCCTGTGTGACAGGTGATACATGGATATTATCCGTAGACGGCCCGGAACAGGTAAAAAACATAATAGGCAGGAAGACCGGACTGGCGTTAAACGGCATATTTTATGAATCAGACAATAATGGTTTTTTTAAGACAGGCACTAAGGATGTTATAAAGATTGATACTGATAGAGGTTATAGTATCACTGTAACAAAAGATCATCTAATACGCACTGCATCTGATGTATCCAGGTCTAGGATAAAGGAAGATTGGAAGCCTGCAGGAGACCTGGTGCCCGGGGACAAAATAGTTTTATCAAATAACAGAGGATTAAAATGGTCGGGTAAGGGTACTTATAATGAAGGTTTTTTATTAGGCTCTTTATTGGGTGATGGGACTTTAAAAAAAGAGGCGGGTATCATTAGTGTATGGGGGGATGATGAAGAAACAGAATCTTTGCTTGAGGCAGTTGGATATGCAGCTTCCACTTTGCCTCATAGATCCGATTTTAGAGGATTCCGGTCAATTTTAGAGGACCGGCATGAACATAGGTTAAAGATGAGTGCATTAAGGGACTTGGCCTTGGATTACGACATTACTCAGGGAAAAAAGACAATAAACAATGAGGTCGAAAGAACAGGTTCTGATTTTTATTGTGGTTTACTAAGAGGACTTTTTGATGCCGACGGAACAGTAATAGGAACACAAAAGAAAGGCGCCTCAATCAGGTTATGGCAGAATGATTTAGAGGCATTGTATGTAATACAGAGGATGCTGTTAAGATTAGGCATTGCATCGCAGATATATGCAGATAGAAAACCATCGGCAAAAAAAATGATGCCGGATGGCAAAGGCGGTTACAAGTTATATAATACAAAAAGTGGACATGAATTAGTTATATCCGGAGACAACCTATCTACTTTTAATGAAACAGTAGGATTTGGCAGCTCTAAAAAGCAAGGCAAGCTGACATCATTATTGGAAGATTACAAACGGGCTTTAAACAGGGAACGTTTTGTCACGGCTGTTAAATGCATTACGGAACTTGAAGCACGTGACGTTTATGATGTTCAGGTGCCCGGTGTAAACGCATTTGATGCAAACGGAATATATGTTCATAATTGTGGAGAACAGCCACTTTTACCTTTCGAATCATGCAATTTGGGCTCCATAAATCTGTTGTCTTGCATTAAGGAAAATGAAAAAGGTAAATATTTGGATTATGAAAAATTAGGCGAGTTGGTAGATGCATCGGTACACTTTTTAGATAATGTTATTGAAATGAATAAATATCCTCTAAAAACAATAGATGAAATGACCAAAAAAACAAGAAAAATAGGTTTAGGTGTAATGGGTTTTGCCGATATGTTGATTGAGTTAAATATCCCTTATGATTCTGATGAAGGCATAAAAACAGCAGAATCTGTAATGGGGTTTATAGATAAAAGGTCGAAAAATGCGTCAAAAAAGTTAGCGGAGATTCGCGGAACATTTCCCACTTATAATAAAAGTATATATGCAAAAAACGGCATTAAGCTTAGAAATGCAACCACAACGACAATTGCGCCTACTGGGACAATTTCAATAATTGCCGGTGTATCCAGCGGTATTGAGCCTCTCTTTGCTATATCCTTCATAAGAAATGTTATGGATAATGACGAACTGCCGGAAGTAAATCCTTTATTTGAGAAGATTGCAAAAGAAAAAGGGTTTTACAGTATAGAGCTTATGCGCAGGATTGCAGAATCGGGTTCAATAAGTAATATAAAAGAAATACCGGAAGATATAAGGAGAATTTTTGTAACTGCACATGATATAGACCCGGTTTGGCATATTAAAATGCAAGCAGTTTTCCAAAAATATACCGATAATGCAGTTTCCAAAACAGTTAATTTTAAGAATGAGGCAACTAAGGATGATGTGAGGGATGTATACTTGCATGCATATAGATTGGGATGCAAGGGTGTTACCATATACAGGGACGGGAGCAGGGACTCACAGGTCTTAAATATAGGGGCGGTAAATAAGAATGACAATAATATAAAGGAAGCGGAAGAACCAAAAGTTCTTAAGGCTCGCGTGAGACCTGATGTCACTATTGGAATAACCGAAAAGATTAAAATAGGTTGTGGAAATTTGTATGTTACTGTTAATTCTGATGATAATGGGATTTGCGAGGTGTTTGCAAATTTAGGGAGAGCGGGAGGATGCCCTTCTCAATCTGAAGCGACCAGCAGGTTGATATCAATTGCTTTACGTGCAGGTGTTGACATTAAAGAAATAATTGAGCAGTTAAGAGGGATAAGATGCCATACAACCTTGAGGCAAAAAGGCCTTAAGGTATTGTCATGCCCTGATGCTATAGGAAGAACCCTTGAAAAAGTATTAAATTTGCAGGTTGATGTTAAGGATGTAGAGACTATTCATGAGCTGACGAAAGCTGTTGATAAGGAAAGCAATGGATGCAACGGTTCCTCATGCGGCACAAATAATGGATGCAGTAACGGACATAATTGTGAAGTGTCTGTTACTTCGGAATCCGGTATGCCATGGAGCACATTAAAGGCCTGTCCGGATTGTGGTTCACATTTACAACACGAAGGCGGTTGCGTGATTTGTATGAATTGCGGCTTTTCCAAATGCGGATAAAGATTATTTAAAGCAACAAGATGAATCTTGTGAAGCTGAATATACGGGGCTGGT
>JAAYKT010000451.1 GCA_012522255.1 Clostridiales bacterium | reverse complement strand
TTTTCTTAGCTGTTCTTGCTCCGAAACGTTTCTAATGTTTAATCCAATAGACACAGCTGATATTATAAAAAGTATAACAAGCATAAAAATAAATATATTATTCTTTTTCATACAACCTTTCCTCCTAAAAATATGAATTCTTATTTATCTATTTGATTACAAATGGTTTTAGGTCACAATATATAAAAATTACGCAGTAATTTTTATGACTCCAGTCGCCTGTCACCTGCTCCGATCTCATGTTTAGAAAAAGCTTAGTGCCAAGGACAGTTACCTAAATTATATGTTATATGGCAGCAGGAAGTTCAGAAACCTAACTATAGCCATTAAAAGTATCTCACGCTCCCTGACATGATTTTGACAGGTCTAACACTTGCCTTTGGAAAATCCCTAACGACATCAAAGGGGCGTCCTACCCCGTAATGTCTAAGCCGACGTCCTGTCGGCTTTACGGGCTTTTCAACAAAGGCTTCGCTAAGACCTGTTTCAAAATGCATTAAACGTACGCTTAGAGATATCTCTTAATGCCTTTTATAGTTATGACATTCTGCTTAGATATATTTCTTAGACGCAATATGGTGTCAGCAATTATCGAATATTTATTGTAAAGGCAGCATTGTGTAGGAACCATTGAATTTCTTAACGAAATGCAGGAAAAGCGAAATCAGACCACCGGTTGAAGCCTCCAAACCAAGTTATTTAGCCGTAACGGTTAACTTTTGATTTCGCCCCAAGTGAGTTTAGAAATTCAGGTTCTGGAACTCCTGCTGCCGAACAATATATTCCGGTAGAACTAACAATTTATTACACATTTTATTACAATTATGCAACGCATAAAAATACATCATAATAACAGGTGAAAAAAGAACCGTTTAAGTTCCATTTATAGTTTTTACTTTTTGGTTTGAAATAAAAATATACCCGTCGCCTTCCTTGCGAAGGGTCAATACTTTATCACCGTCACCCATAAAAGTGTCATTATAGAATAGATGGATTATGTCCTCTTGCTTCTCGCCACCGGTAAAAAGAATTTCCATCCGGTAATTTGTATCTCCGTGATAGTGATAGTAAGCATCGTATTCCTTCAGATAAGTAAACTCGTCAAGTCTTACCCCTTTGGTGTCTTTAACAGTGAGTCCCATATATTTAAGAAGTACGGAGTCCATTTCAGTCCGACTTATTTTTCCACAGCCTGTGTCCGGCTCATCCTCCCATCCGTTATAAGACACGACAGCTTCCCTTTCTAACTCCCCTGGCGTTTCAGGATTACCACTGCCGCAATAAAACAGCTGGAACAAATCAATTTCTTCCGGCGAATCATAAAGCGAACTCAAAAACTGGTTTCTTATATTCATATATTCCCCGTTAAAAAAATCATCTCCATTGAAGTAATCGAGTTCCTCTTTGCTCAATATAGTTATTGCAGGACTGGTACTTGAACTTTTTCCTCCTGCAGGGGTGCATCCCGTAATAATCCCTACGGCAATAATTCCAATCAATAAATTGGAAAATATCAGTCTTTTCAATTTTCCACCCATAAACCAACTTCCCCTTCCACGTCTATTTATCTATAATAAAAGACGACAGATCCTGCATAATTGTTCCCTTGCCAAACACCTATACTTATGACTTCCCAAAGTCTGCCCTTTGGAAAGATAACCATTCGTTTTAACCGTATCAATACTCATCATAGCATATTTCCAAACAAATTATATAAAGAATGGCCTCCAATCATTGGAGTAATAGAAGAATGCTTGGCTAAAATATATACATATCTCACATAAAAAACACCTCCGGGTAATTACTGTTGACTTCCCAGGGGTGTTGGTTCTCACCATATTTCTATTTTTTATCAATCCTCTATACAAGAGAAAGTGCTACATTCATGTGTTGCATGTGGATTTAAACGGCATAGAATCCTTCATCCAGCCATTTGCCATTCCACCCATCAAAGAGCAAGCATCATATCCCAATAATTTGAGAATGGCAACGGTTTGGCCTGCAGTTTGACCGGTGTAGCAAACCACGATTATCTTCTTGTCTTTAGGTAGAATATCTTCTTCAATAAATTCAAAAACATCTTTCCATTCACAGTGTACTGAACCCTCAATATAATTCTTAACAAAATCATCCTTTTTTCTGATATCCAATATGAATAAATCATTTCCTGCTCCTATACTTTTGTACAAACTCTGACAGTCGATTAGGTTATTACAGCCACCCTTCAAGTCATCAAAATACTTTTTGGTTGCTTCTAAAACAGTCATATGTACCTCCTAAAATTTTCTTGCATTTATAATATTGTTAATATTATTGTAGCATATGCTGTCGAAGATACAATAAATTTCAACAGTTCTCTGACAATTTTTTGTCAAACAATTTAAAGTCTTTTCCTAATGGGATGTCTTATTACGGTTTTCCACTTTTCCGGTGTGACCTTTCGAATATCGGATAAATAAATTTCATGATGCAACCGCGATTCCGAAAAATCATTCTCATATCCCTTACTTTTAAGATATTCATCCATTATAGCCACGGATGCAGGCTCATCATCAAAGGGACCAATATGCATCATCTGTACGCATAAACCTTCATTTAATGTCATATATTCTGCTAATGTACAATCTATCTTTTTCTTTTTTACTGCTTCCGAAACAGCCCAGTCAAAATCTTTCTTTTTTATAAAATTCGGCAGCCGAATAACGGAAATCCATCTGAAATTATCTTTATTATTATAATCAAAACCGTTTATTTCCTCCTGCCACCAAAAACCTTCAAGAGGAGGGACGACATATTGAAAGAATCCATCAATTTTATAATCGCTTTTATAGCTCATTTTCAAGGTATAGGCTACAGAATATAATACCTCTATGGCTTGCTGATAAGTGCCGTCTTTGACGTTTGGGTTTCCCTTCCCGCGGACAGCTATGAAATTCATAGGTGGGATCATAAGTATTTCCGGACTGCTTTTAGGCATATAGAACTCTTTATATTCTTTTTTAAAATCAAAAACCATATTATTACCTCCAAACAAATTTATTAAAACAGATAAAATATACGATATTGCTAGTTAAATTTTTGATATCGACACAACACAAATTCACTTGTACATAGAACATCAAATAAGTATTGCATTCCAACTATTTACAAATCAAAGCCGCTTATCTGATCATAATCAATTTATAAGGTGAAATGCTCTTTTTAAAGCTTAAGTCACTTGAAAGCGCTGACTGAATTACAATATCAAAGGTCATAGTATTATCGTCTGTCAGTATAATAATCACCGAATCCTTTAAAGGGTTCCCAAACTTGCCTTCTAATGTCAATAGGTATTGATAAGGATGCTTCACTTGGTCTTCTGCACTTGAATCAAAACAATAATATAGCTCATCCATGTAAAATAAATCCTTAATATATGGACCATCTGTATTTTCCTTAAAAAAACTGACCATTCTTATGCTCGCATTCTTATTGCCCATAGTTTTTTTCATAAAGCTATCCCATACATCTATATTTGCAACAGCTTTTACGCCCTCTGTCACATAATATCCATCCGCTTCCGCTTCCTCAATTGTATAATTTGCCGGCAAATCTGCAAAACCTGTGTAATTATCGCTACCATCAAATGAGAAACTGGGTAACATGCCATTGTTTACAGCTTTGTCGCATCCAAAAAGAAAAAATACACATAACAGCGGCAAAATAAGTACAGCTTTCTTCTTCATAAGACAAAACACCCCTTTTTAATAAAAAACCATATTACAGAATTTATATTCGTTGTTTGTTTATCAGGTCGTCTATATAATTTTTCTTATCCTTTGACAGTTTCTTTATATTTTTTACATTTAAGCAGTTACAAACTATATATATCAACCCGGATGCTATAAGAATTTGCCATGCGTATATTTGCGTCCTGCTTATATTGGTATTTATACGAAATGAAATCATAATAAGTATAAAAAAGGAAAACATAGTGATTAAAGCAGGTATATCTTTTTTAAGTCCTTTTTCGATGCTGAATATTGGAGTAATAAGTCCGTCTATTATAAATGAAACTAAGGACATTCCGCCGTATAAAAGGAAAATTACACTGTTTGCTTTCCACGCCAAACCGCCGCTATATGCTCCAATGGTTAATATTATAAATGACAGAAAAAACATACCGGAAAGTTTAATTAGGAAGCCTAAAAGTATTTCAATTTTACTTGGCCTTGCGCTGCTATCTAATATTTCATTTACGAACCCTTTTATATCAATGCCTATAGACTTTTCTATGCTTGAGTCTCTTAATTCAGCCTCTTGTGCCATACCTATCAAATCTCTTTGAATTACTTGGGCATCATAGGAATTGACTTTAAAAATACTCATGCTCTTCATAATACTCTTTATGATATACCTGTTTTCATCCTTTAATGCTTCTAATAGTCCGGCATTTTCTTTTTTCAACAAGGTTACTTCATTTTTAAACATAGCTACACTCTCCCCTAAATACTCTATCAACTACATTTTTAATATCATTCCAAACTCTTACAAATTCACCTAAAAACTCTTCACCATGTTCCGTTAAAAAATAGTACTTCCTTTTAGGGCCCAAAGGTGATTCCCTATATATAGATGATATTATCTTTTTCTTCTCAAGCCTTACAAGGATGGGATAAATAGTACCTTCCTTGACATCTGTAAATCCATAACCCTGGAGCCGTATAACTATTTCATAACCATAAGTCTCTTCAATGCTAATTATTTTTACAATACATCCCTCTAACGTACCTCTGTTCAGTTGTGATCTATCAACCAATCCAGCCACCTACCTTGCACTACATAATAGCCTAACTATATTGTACCGCCAAGTAGCAGAGGTGTCAATATATAAAAAAGATATTGACAATAAAGCAAATTATAATTATACTGTATATGTACACTATATACGGTGTAGCTTATTGGGGGTGGCTTTTTTGAACATTATACTATCAAATCATTCGGATAAACCTATATATGAACAGATTGCGGTACAAATAAAGGACCTGATTATTAAAGGGGAACTGGCTGAAGCCGAGCTTTTGCCATCTATTAGAGTTCTTGCAAAGGAGCTGCAGATAAGTGTCATAACAACAAAAAGAGCTTATGATGAGTTGGAAAGGGACGGGTACATCGCAAGTGTTCCCGGCAAAGGATCTTTTGTTGGTGCACAAAATATAGAATTATTGAAAGAAGCCAGAATAAGGATAGTGGAAGATAAGCTGATAGAAGCGGTAACGGCGGCCAAAAGCATAGATATATCTTTTGAGGATTTAACAAGGATGCTCAAATTGCTATTTGAGGAGGTATGAAATTGGAACCTATTTTTGAAATCAAAGGACTTAAAAAATCTTTTAAAGATTTTAGTCTAAAGGGAATCGATATAAGTCTAAACAGAGGCTATATTATGGGTTTTATCGGGCCTAATGGTGCCGGAAAAACCACAACCATTAAGCTTATGATGAACCTTATGAAAAAAGATGAAGGACAAATAAAAGTATTCGGAAAAAATTATATGCAATTTGAAACAGAAATTAAAAATAAAATAGGATTTGTATATGATGAAAACCATTTTTATGAGGAACTGACTATAGAAGAAATGAAATGGGTTATCGCACCCTTTTACAGAGAATGGGATGAGGCTTTGTTTAGAACCTATCTTAAGGATTTTAACCTTCCACCTAAAAAGAAAATAAAGGATCTATCCAGGGGCATGAAAATGAAATTTTCTTTGGCAATTGCACTTTCCCATAATGCTGAACTTTTTATAATGGATGAGCCTACATCAGGTTTGGACCCGGTGGTAAGAAGTGAGCTTTTGGAAATACTGTCCCAAACGATACAGGATGAAAAAAAAGCAGTGTTTTTTTCTACTCACATAACCTTCGATCTAGATAAAATTGCGGATTATATCGTAATGATTGACAATGGTGAAATTATACTGGCAGCAGAGAAAGATGAATTATTGGAAAGATACGGATTGGTAAGAGGTAAAAGGGAAATTTTAAACAATGCCAATCGGAGTGATTTTATCAATGCAAAGGAAAATCAATTTGGCTTCGAGGCGTTGGTAAAAAACAAGGAATATATCAGAAAAACATATGGCAATGAAATCATAATCGAGAAGCCAAATATTGAGGATATTATGCTCTATTATACCGGGAGGTGGCAAAATGCTAAATCTGATTATTAAGGATATATCAATACAAAAGAAACAATTTATATTTGCACTTTTGTACTTTGGTTTTCTTATTTTCGCTTTTCAAAGCTTTGGGCAGGTTATGTTTTCAGCCGGTATAGTAGCCTTTATCTATATGCTGTCTATGACTTCTTGTGCCAATGAGGATAAAGTCAGATCGGATATTATGCTTAATAGCTTGGCCGTGAAAAAAGCCAATATCGTACTGCAAAAATATATTTCTGTCTATATTTATTTTGTTATGGGTGTTATAACGTATATTGTTTTTTCTAAGCTTATTCAAATATTACAAATACCGATAAAAACTTATTCGCTTACCTATGAGGTTTTTATTACGGGACTTATAGCCTCATCCTTTATGGCAGGCTTGTATTTCCCTTTATACTTTAAATTCGGCTATATGAAGATGCGTATTGTAAATTTTGTTTTGTTCTTTCTAATATTTTTCGGTATTTCATTATTATCAAGATACTTTCAAGGTGGTAAAGATTTCAGATTTCTTGCTAATCTAGTTAAGTTATGGGAAAGCAATGAATTGCTCACCATCATTGTATCAGGTATAATCTTCATCATGCTGATGCTGGCATCCTTTAGTCTCGCTGTCTATTTTTATAAAAAGCGTGAATTCTAAGATATTTCGATTGATATCAGATATTTGGGTTACATGGCTTCTTAAGCCCGTAACCCTTTTTCCCGTGATATACTTTATATAATATTTTCCGTTAACCTGAACGCCTTTGCTTATATAAATATTTGATTCTTTTCCTCATGCCACGCAAATGTACGTTAAATAACCCTTATACAAAACTCCGGACAAGCGGCAACACAATAACCGCATTGTATACATTTAGATTGGTCTATAAAAGCCTTTTCATTTTCATCAAAGTCGATAGCACCGCTGTGGCATACTGAAATGCAGGTTCCGCAGCCAATACACATCCCCTGGGACACCCTAGTCTTAAGCAGGCTGCATTATGTATATGACAATACCCCCGTCCCCTTCTCATTGTGTATGACAATACCCCCGTCAGACTGTGTGGTAATTCATCAAATGCATAAAATAAACTTTAAAAATATGTAAGAAATGTTAAAATCAAAAAGGAATTTGGGCTATCGATGTCGAATATAGCTATA
>JAAYKT010000450.1 GCA_012522255.1 Clostridiales bacterium | reverse complement strand
TGCCCAGGGTAAACCGGTGGCGTAGTACTGGGTGTGCTGAATGGTGCTGTTATTACCACCGACCCATACTTCTCGATTATTGCCTAAATGGTCTCGGCGGTAGTAGCAGTATTTCGGATTGGTTGTTGCGTTCACAACATATCCTTCCGAATTATAAATTTTATCCAAAGACCTTACTTGAAAATCACAGTCATTTTCAAAAGCATATTCGACACTCCGGATTTGTTTTTTATTTTATCAAGTCTGTGACATACGCCACTGGGATTTATAATCCCAGCTTCTTTTATTGTTAGGAATTATAATCCGCTTAAAACTTTTTCCACAAAAATAAGGATTTTTTCTAATAATCCGGATTAAAAATCCTTATAGTATTTGAGGCGGGATTACAAATCCCGCCGACTAGCGCTGTCGTTTACTCATTTATTCAGCATATCCGAAAGGACGGAGCACTTTATCTTTTGTTCAAACACGGATTATATATACTTGTTCCAGTAGTGTCAATGTGAACAGTATTATAACTTCGCCCAATATATCGTTCTTCAAACCCGTCTGTATCAAGTTTCATTTCTACATACCAACCTCTTACTCCCCAAGGTAAATCCTTTCTATGCCTATTGAAAATTTCATCTAAGCTTGAATTTATATAAATAGTTTTACCTTTAAAGTTGAATTTACTTAAAGGCATGTTTTCAATAGTGAATTTTGGGCTCACATAATTAATCCAAAAGTAGATGTCAACAATATTCGAGAATAATGTGATTAAAACATCAAAAGAGTCAATTTGATTCGCTTTTAAAAAACTGTCGACAATACAAATAAAATCATCATTAACATTTTTTAATTCAATATTTACAGTACTGTATTCTGAATTTGATTTTTCTATGTGAGTGCAAGAATCAAGTATTATAATAATAATGAATAGTATAAATGGTTTCTTCATTTTGTAACAAGATTAATTGTTTTTAGAAAGCTTCGTAAACTTATATTTTTTGATTTATCTCTAATGTTATTAACATTATAATGTCTCAAAATACTATTATCAATATGCACATAACCATTGAATTTATTGCCTATAACACCATATAAATTCAAATCATATCCCATTATCATAACTGGCTTTAGTGGTGTAATCCATGTTGCAAAATATTCATCTCCTTTTTCATGATATAAACTCGGACCTGCTGATGAATTTGATTTATTTTGATGGGTATGAATCGTTCCGATGTAGTCATTCGATTTTCCTGTAACAGGATCGAAGTATGTACTCTCATCAAAACGATATCCATGTTTATTTAACAAATTTGTAGAACGGATATGTTTACTCATTCTTACTTTATATTCCATTGGATCGTTTTGGTGTAAATTGGGAGAAAAACAGTGTCAGGTTTATTACTTAAAATTGATATTTCATTATTGTTATTTATAGAAAAAAGCAATGCCCTATGATAAAACAATGGTTTGCCGTCTTTAATAACCCAGCCTGCTTCGTTAATTATACTATCCGTTCCTCTACTTATTTGGCACTTTTCATAATAGTCAGATTCTTGTTTTTTAAAAATTAATCTTTCCATTGGTTCTTTTATAAATATAGTTTTATCATTAATTTTGTAGAAAAATAACGGATAGGAATCATTGATAAACAACCCCTCATACGCAGGTCCTACTATGTAGTCATAGTTTGAATTAGTTTGATATTCGAAATCTAAATAACGTTTCGGCGCACATATTAAAACAAAACTATTAAAGTTAGGATATTTTTCCATATAACTTGAAATAAAGTTAATGACATTATCACTTATAAATATGGAATCAGAATCAGTTAAATCTGTTACTATGAGCTTATCTTTAACTTCATTATTTTTTGTTTTTATGCAGGACATAAAACACAAAACACATACTAACACTGTAATTGTTTTCCACATGATTATTTCTTTTTGAAAACTTACTTCCAACTAAATGTTTTTAGAAAAAGTATTAAAGACTTTTTTCCTTGCATTAGTTGGCTATTCGTTGTATTAAAGCTTCTAACAAAATCATACCCCCATACACCTGTCCTTGGGTTATCTCCAGTCCAAAACACACCATGTACTTTTTCGTCATGTCCCATTGTAAATATTGGTTTCCCAGCTATTTTTCTAGACAATCCAATATCTTCATGAGACGGACGAGCATCTCCTGTAGGGTCTTGATGTGTGTGAATTATACCTAAAAAGTTTGAATGCCATTTTTCTGTAACAGCATCAAATAATTTACCTTTATCAAAACGATATCCATGTTTATTTAAATTATATTCTTTGCTTCCTATTTCAGAATCAATATTATCAGGTAGTACAAGAATTCCTTTTTCAGAAATTATTCCAAACATCTCTCTGCCATTCCCACCAAAAGAGTTTGCACGCCACCAAAGCCTATCATAGGCTTCTTGTTCATTCTTAAACATAATACTTCCGTCTTTTCGGTAGTTGTTTCCACTCTTTGATGTATAAGTAGCACCAAGATATTTAAAACCATCTGTTAAATCTTTTCCGTTTTCTTCGTTAAGGTAATGACTGAAAAGGATTATACCATTGGGGTCTTGATACCAATCCATCCCATTCAAGTCCATAATATTCACCGGATTATTCCCGCACCACGCATACGGGCTGATATGATAATACTTCTCCGCCAGCGGGTCTATGGTAGTAGTACGCATTATGGCGGGGTAGTACATCCGTGCCTGCGAGTCATACTCATCCAGCCCGTGGGCTTCTATCCATTCCTTGCCGTTGTATTTACGCTGCTGGGCATCTTGTCCGGTGCCATTTGCCCAGGGTAAACCGGTGGCGTAGTACTGGGTGTGCTGAATGGTGCTGTTATTACCACCGACCCATACTTCTCGATTATTGCCTAAATGGTCTCGGCGGTAGTAGC
>JAAYKT010000449.1 GCA_012522255.1 Clostridiales bacterium | reverse complement strand
GGCTTAATGACTATTTTCTTCTTTTATGTGGGATTAGAAATTAAGCGTGAAGTTTTGGTTGGTGAATTGTCTTCTGTCCGCCAAGCTATATTACCTATTATAGCCGCTGCAGGAGGAATGCTGATTCCTATGTTATTTTTCTTTTTAGTAGGAAACCACTACGGCTTTGATGCTACGGAATTCAAAGGTGTTGCCATTCCTATGGCTACGGATATCGCATTCTCTTTAGGTGTTCTAACTCTTTTAGGAAAAAGAGTTCCTATGAGTTTAAAAATATTCTTATTAACCCTAGCTATTACGGACGATATCGGCGGTATTTTAATTATAGCTATGGCGTATAGTCATATAGGAAAAGCTTCTTTAATATACCTATTAGTCTCATTAGGTTTATTTATTTTACTATTGATAGGTAACCGTTTACGCATAAACAATAAAGTTTTTTATTACAGCATTGGAATAATAGTTTGGTACCTGTTCTTACAAGCCGGCATACACCCAACTATTGCAGGTGTAATAGTAGCTTTTACTGTTCCTGCTCGTCCTTATATCAATTTGAAAAAATATACAGACGGACTACAACGAGATATTAACGTAATAAATAGTACGATACGAGATTTAAGTGAACAAAGTATTATTTTATCCAATATTCAAGTAAGATATCTGGCTCGCATTGAAGCAGCATCCGACCGCGTAATTAGTCCTCTACAAGACTTAGAAGACAGTTTAGGTGATTTTGTAAATTATATCATTATGCCTTTATTTGCTTTTGCTAATGCGGGTGTAGTATTCGACATCTCTACCTTCTCGCCCTTCACCGGTGTTTCTCTCGCCGTGATGGTTGGTTTGATATTAGGTAAGTTAGTAGGTATTTTCTCTTTTACTTTCTTAGCTATCAAGTTGAAGATATCCAAAATGCCAAATGGTATGGATTGGGCTAACTTGGCCGGATTGTCAATGCTGGGAGGGATTGGATTTACTGTTTCTTTATTCCTTACCGGACTATCCTATACCGGATATCCTGCTTTACTAAATGATGCTAAAACAGGTATTATCTTTGGTTCTCTCATAGACGGTTTCTTAGGATTTATTATTTTGAATTTTGTTTTGAAAAAAGACAAATCCCCGAAAACTCCTGAATCAATCTAACTTATGGAAATAGCTCCACAGATATTGCTATTAATCACAGGTCTTGTTTTATTGATAAAAGGAGCAGATTGGTTGGTTGATGGAGCTTCTGCCTTAGCAAAAAAACATCATGTGTCAAACCTGGCTATTGGTTTGACCATAGTTGCTTTTGGGACCTCCTTGCCCGAATTAATAGTAAGTACTTATGCTTCCTATGAAGGTCATACGGATATCCTTCTGGGAAATATTATAGGTAGTAATAACTTTAATCTGTTTGTTATTTTAGGTATCTCCGGACTTATTGCACCTTTACTGGTAAGAAGTTCTACCATAAAAATCGAAATACCCATTTCGATTGTTGCAGTAATATTACTCTATCTTATGGCTGGAAGTTCGATACCGTGGAGCAATTCCAAATTATCTGCTTCTGAAGGTCTAGTATTCCTAACTCTGTTTATTCTCTTCCTAATTTATGTATACCTGTATTCAAAGAAAAACCCCGAAAAAGAACCAGAAATTAATATAAAAACACTGGGCACATGGAAAATTTGGACCATGATAGTTTTGGGATTGGTTATGTTAGCTTTGGGTGGGAGATGGATAGTTGACAGCTCTGTCAAGATTGCTGTTTTGTTTGGAATCAGTGAAAGAATAATCGGGTTAACGATTTTAGCTATAGGAACCTCTTTGCCTGAATTGGCTACTTCAGTTATTGCAGCAATAAAAAAGAATAATGATATCGCTATAGGCAATATTGTAGGCTCCAATATCTTTAATATATTATTAATCTTGGGTGTTAGCTCTTTAATCAGACCAATACCTTATTCTTCAACTTTTAATATTGATATATACATCTTATTAATCGGTACTGTATTACTTCTGCTTGCTCTTTGGTTGAAAAAAGACAAACATCTTGATCGTGGAATTGCGGGTTTACTGTTGTTGATATATGTAGTATATATGGTTTTTGTAATCAAATTCCCTGAGAGCGATTTGATTGAGCTTATTATAAAGTAAATCTAATTATAGTGGTCACTTTCAAATAGTAAGCTAAATTTAATT
>JAAYKT010000448.1 GCA_012522255.1 Clostridiales bacterium | reverse complement strand
GGGGTACACTGAAACTGAAGTAGTACAAGCAGTATTAGGAGAGACTGAAGATAAGACAGAGCTTATCATACTGGAGCAGGAAGTATCTGTTGAGCTTGAAATCACAAAAGTGCTTGCTAACATTCCACTTTTTGAAAAGTCCAAGAGAATAGTGAGCCACGGCAAAGGAGGTTTCAGCGTAGACTTGTCCCTTGTGACAGAGGATACCATCTTCTTTGACCATGACCTAAAAACTGTAGAAATAGTAATCCCCCATGCTAAACTCCTATTCGCAGAGCCTGACTTTGAAAGAACAGAGTTCTACGACACCCAAAAAGCCCTGTTAGCTTTCGGTGATATAAAGCTTACTCAGGAGCAACAGAATGTAATAAACCTGCAGATAGCAGAAAAGATGAAAGAGGAACTATCTAAGAGCAATCGCTTAGCCTATGCTGACCTAAGAGCCGTACAACAGGTAAAGGCTTTCTTAAAGCCAATCGTAGAAGGTGTTGCACCTGAGTACACCTTGAAGGTAGTGCAGTAAGGCTAGTGAATTGCTTAAAGTAGTAAAATGTAACCATTCAAAGTAGTACAGTTCAAAACATCACAAAAACATATTTAAGACACAAAAAAGGCATCTTTTACAAGATGCCATTTTTTTCGTTATGCTTTCTCCTAGAAGAAAGCATTGTATCAAAAACCCCTTTTTGATTATTATTGTTAATTTACAATAATAATCCACCTTTGTCAATACCTAATTTGTAATATCTCACAATTATTTTTTCACTTTACCAGAAGAAAGCGCCTAGGCCCTGTCCCCTACTCAACAAAGGCTAACGCTATTGCAAGAAGCACTCCTAAAAGAAAGGCAGCATGGGAATGGTGCTTCTCATGTTCTCTTGCTTCCGGCAAAAGATGAGATGCTGAAATATATATAAGCACCCCTGCAACAAAGCCTAATGCTAAGCCCAAATAATTAGATGCAAGTTTATGAATCAAAGGATACACAATAAAAGCACCTAAAGGAGTAGTAAGACCTGCCACAAGAAAACCATAAAGTGCAGCCTTTTTAGCAGAAAGTCCTGACTTTAAAAGTACAGAGAATACAATAACACCTTCCGCAAACTCATGAGCTACAAGACCAACCCCAGCTAACACTCCAGTCATTGTAGATGCGCTAAAGGTAACAGTATAAATAATACCATCAATAAAAGAGTGAATTCCAATTCCTTCAATAGCTGTAATACCAAAAGCCAATTCTTTCTCATTAGTTTTAAGCTTAATTATCTTGTTACTAAAGAACATAAAAAGAAACCCAACAAGAGCAAAAGCCCCTGCATAAGAATTCTTTTCAAAGGCATGGGGAAGTGTATGAATCAAAGGGGCAGCAATAAGAACACCTGCAGCAAAACATATGAAGTATGTCTTATTCTTTTCAGCAAAATCCCTATTCTTGTAAATAGAATAAATGCCAATACCATTTACAACCATGGCGCCTAATGCAAAAAGACTGATCCAAAAAAGCGTGCTCATCTATTATCTGTATCCTTTCCTAACCTAACCACTTATTCGCTACCGTGGCCCTTCTTAAAGAGATTCTTAATCAAATCTATTTCCTCTACCTTAAATACCCGCAAAAAGACCCAATAAGCACCTACTGCCAATAGTACAGCAACACCTAAATAAACCATCCTGGGCATCCACAAACTCCTTACAAGAAGCTCATAAAAACCTTTAGATAAGCCGACGGACACTACAGATGAAACCCCAATTTTCCCGTACTTGCTGTATGAGGTTATAAGCTTACCTTCAGGTATCTTCTTCCTAAACCCATAAAGAAGTAAAACACAGTTCACAAGTGCAGCTATGCTTGTTGCAAGGGCAAGCCCGCCATGAGCCATACTTTTAATAAGCAGCAGATTCAAGGTAATATTTACAACTACACCAATCCCAGCATAAATCATAGGAGTCTTCATATCGTGAAGGGCATAGTAACCTCTAAGCATTAGATCATTCACTGCCATAAAGAGCAGCCCAACTGAATAAAATAGATACGCAGTTGCCGTAAGCGATGTAGCATTCACATCAAAGGCGCCTCTTTCAAAAACTATCTGCACCACTTCGCCACTATAAACCATTGCCCCAAGAGAAAAAGGTAATGCTACCATAACTACAAGAACAAGACCTCTATTCATAATGCTTATAAAATGATCTATTTCATTTCTGGCACTGGCCTTGTTAAGTCTGGGATAAATAAGAGTAGTCAAGACGGAGATGCTAAGTGACATTATGAGAGCGTTAAGTATAGCCCCGTAGTTTAAAGCAGCAATACTGCCTTCTCTCAATCCCGATGCCAACATCCTATCTACGAATAGATTTATCTGTTGCATCCCAGAGCCTATAAAAACAGGAATACCAAGAATGGCAATCTGCTTGACGGTTTCCTTCAGTTTATCGGAGCTTTTAAGATACCTGTAGCCTCTCCCTTTCGCCAACGATCCATAGAGAATCATACGAAGAAAATATGCTATAAGTAAACCAAAAGCGAGGAGGTAATGGGTAGTAAATGCACTGATTATTATTACGCTTATTACAATCAGATTCTGAAGATATCCAATAATTATTTGAGGAATAAAAGTCCCTTTATACTGAATATAATTGTCAAAGATTCCAGATATTGAAGTAAATATTAAATATAAAAAAGATATCTTCAAGAAAAATCCTGCAAGGCTTGCTGTTTCACCTGAAAAACCTGGTGCAAATATTGATACTAACTCATTAGATAATAGTATCCCAAGTAAAGACACTATTACAGAAAAGACCAAAAGTACTTTTAGTATTTGCGATGTGAAGCTTTTACCTAGGTCTTCACCTCTTAACTCAATTCTCTCAGATAACATTGGCATATATGCTGTTGCAATCGCGGCAAAAAATGCTGCAAAAAGCATGCCCGGGATTGCATTAGCCATAACATAAGCATCCACCACATAGGTAGTACCAAAAAAGGATGCCATAGTCATCTCTCTCACGAAGCCGAACAATTTTGACCCCAGAGTTAATACGGCCATCCAGAATGCAGTTTGAACTATATTGAACTTCACTTTACTCTCTTCCGGCACTTGCTACAATCTCCTTCTTACAACACACACATATTACTGAAACTACTATCCTTTAAGGCTTTTTAACATTACCCATTATATCACAAAATCCCATGTCTCCATGGGATTCTATATTCAGATACTAACTAAATTATAACGCCTGTATAGCTTCTCTTGCCACATCCATTTTCTTCGATGACTCCATGGCAAAGGTTAGAAATGTATCTGCATACATACTGTAATCCTGTCCGTTAGATGCCATATATGAAATATTCTCTAAAACTAAAGTATAATATTCTGCAAGTTCTAAGAAGTCCATTAGTTTTGTATATGCATCTTTTTCTTTATCATTAAAAGCCTTTTTAGCCATCTCCCTCCCAAGAGAAGTATTTGCCTTAGCAAGAGTATAGTCAGAGCTCAAACTTGTCGCAAGATCACCAAGAACCTTTTTATCTGCAGTTGACTGTAACAGAGATATTTTATTAGTAGAGTGGTTATATAAGTCTACTGCTTGATTGAATAAATCTGTTATAAGGGTTACATTTTCAGAAATATTCTTTTCAGGTTTTATTTCCTTACTTACTGATACAGTTTGTGTATTGCTGTCCCATGTTATATCTGCATTCATAAGTCCCGCAATAGCTCTTATGGGTAAATATGTAGTCCCGTTATATATAATGGGGTATACAGTTTTACCATTAACATCCTTAAACTCCTGCATGTCAAAGTCGTACATTATTTTAACATCAGGTTTCAGATACACATTTATGACAGATTCCCCCGGTCTTGCAGATGAAGGTGCAGGCTCCTTAATAACTGGATCACTTATGCTCCCTTTAAAAGGTTGGCTGATAGTTTTACCAATAAAGACGATTTGATTCTTTGCTTCCCACTCAACCCTTTCCCCCATAAGTTCCGAAACTCCACGTACAGGGATATATGTAGTGCCACCATAAATAATGGGGTAAACAAAGACACCGTTAACATCAGTAAACCCCATCTCTTCATCATTAAATAACAGAGTTACATTGGGCTTATGATAAGCCAAAACTTTTGATGGGACAAGAACAGTATCAGCAAAAGCAAACAAGCTTTGGCTTATTACCAAAGCAATTATTAATAAAGTTACAATTATCTTCTTAAAATTCATAATGTTTTTCCCCAGTTGATTAATCAAGATTATTATATCATAACTTTAGCATATCTGCTGACACACTGGCTCTTTATTATTTGTGATTTTTATTATAACTTATCACTACTTGATTGATAGAATGTAACTTTGTGCTCATATAGCTTCTTGAAAAAATCATCGTCTAATGGGGGTGATGTAAACTCTGAAGGCATTAACTCATGTATTAGTGTCTCATAAAGCAGGAGCCACCTAGCGCCAGAGAACTTTTCCTCTTTTAGTTCGCGAGATAGCTTCTCAATTCCCTTATTGATCTCATCAGCTTTATCAATATTTGTAATTTCACCCTCCTCGCGATTTTTCCAAAAATCAAGGGCCATCACGATAGCAAAATCATTTGAACATTTTAGAATATTAATAATATTTTGAGCATCTAACGACAATTTTAATTTCTTTATAATATCAAGGAATATCAATGCTTCTTGTTCCAATTCATCTTCAATCGCAACCCTTAATTCTTCATTAATTAATTTTGCAATATTTTCTCTGTCCCATTTATAAATAAAGTTTTTAAAATATTTTATAACATACTTGCCGTACCCTGGTTCAACTAAAAGAATATTG
>JAAYKT010000447.1 GCA_012522255.1 Clostridiales bacterium | reverse complement strand
TCGGCCAAATCAAATCCATCCAGCCAATGGGTTTCTATGTACTTTTTCGCCAGAGCAATTTCTTCTTTACCCCGATAAATCCTTCTATTGATCAAAAATGCCGCCACATTTGTCACCCGTTTTTTGTCATCCAAAATGGGAAATATTGTAATATCCTGGTATATGGATTCCACATCAAAGTCATGTATGTCGTAACGCTCCGCAATTCCTTCCAAAGGCACTTTTACATCCGGAAAAAAGACGGTTTCGCCATTAAATGCCCGTTTCACTGCAGCAAGCTGACCTGTTGAGATAACATCAGGATCTTTAAATACATTGTATTTCCCAACAATCATTTCCGGGCTGGTAACATGATATTCAGCCAATAATGCTTTATTCACCAGCACTGATGTCCCATCTAGAGCATAGATCTGAATCGGATAAGGGAAGCACTCAATAACCTTGGCAAGAAGCTCTTCTTTTCCAAAGAATGATTGAAGCGACTCTATAATATCGTTTTGCCTGTCTTCAATATTATTTCTCATTTTTTATACCTTTCATTTCTATTCTCTTTATCAAAACTGTACCACAATTCCCCTTTGTTATTCAAGTAACCCCATTTCACTATCTCCTTTTCCTTTAGTTTGTTCCTACAAGGTTACTGCCTAAATCCAAATAAATTTCTAATGCTTGCTTTATTCTTTGGCGCATTTCAAGTGATGTTATTGAACCGCACTTTTCTTTTAACCTTTCTTTTGATATGCAACGTATTTGATGTGCCATAACTATAGAGTCTTTAGGCAATCCCGATTCCTCTTTGCTTATAAAAGTTTCTATGGAATATATTTTCCTTCCGGGCTTTAATGAAGTAATAGGCAGAATTGCAATGGTAGGTAATGTAGCATTTATATCTTCGTTAGAAACGACTAAAACAGGTCTTGTGCCGGATTGTTCCGAGCCTTTGATTGGATCTAATGAGACCCAAAAAATATTCCATTGGTATTTTACCAATCATACCCCTCCCCGCCTATTTCATCATCAGTATCTTTAAAATCTGCTATACATTCATAAATATCTTGCAAAAATAATGGGTCTTCAGAGGCATTTTTCATCTCTTTTTTTAACATATCTCTTTCCATCTTTTTTATATAATCATTAAGCGCCTCTTTTATTCCTGCATTTATGGAAGCAATATACTTCTCTTCTGCAAACTCGCGCACTTTATCCACCATATCTATAGGTAATGAAAAAGTATAGTTTTTAATTTTCTGGTTCATAAATCTCCCTCCCATTAAAACATTGTACAATTATATTGTATTATACACAATAAATCTATGCAATGCTTTTGCAAAAAAGCAAGGGATTAATCGCAATTCACACGTAGATACATACAAAAATTATTGCTATTTGCTAATAATTACATTGTGGTAAAAATCGCAATGTTTTCGATAATAAAAACCTTTGTGGTATTTCTCATGCAAACTATCCGTCACTTCATCTGTTATCACATAACCTCTAATAAGGAGTAAACAAGCATTCCGTAAATTATACTCTTATGAAATCCTATTCTTCTTTTGTAACTGTAATACCCATAGTTTTCTCTTTGATAATATAATTAAGAGAAATGGTAATCTTCTCCTCATTCTTTCCGCCAAAAGTTATCATTTCTTCGTTTTTAATTTCAAAAACATCCTCTGAATATGTTTTTTTAATTTCTTCCATATAATCTCCAAAATCACTGTCTTTTACATCTTCTAAAAATACCATAAAAGTTTTTTTCTGTAGCGGCAGTAATGATCTTCCCTTTATTAAACTTTGGTATCTTCTTGCCTAAATCTGTATCTGGCCATTCCCCGCCCCCGTAAGTTATTTCCTCTCCATCCTCAGCTTTTACGGTAATCTTATCACCATCGATATCCACTTTGTCCCCTGTTGCCTTTTCAATTGCTTTTTCTGTTATTGCCTGCCCAACCTTTTTCTTTACCCCGCAGCCGCTTAGTGATATTATAGATAACAATAATACACTTATATGTGAACTTCCAGAGGAATTGGTACTCAAAGAAAATTAGTAACAAATTT
>JAAYKT010000052.1 GCA_012522255.1 Clostridiales bacterium | reverse complement strand
TCTTTTCCTTAGTCTGTTTTCTAATTTCAACTTTAATAACCGGCATGATTTTACCTCCTACAAACTATAATTATTTATATTTTAACATAGTAAAGTATAATTACACTATTTTAATTTTAATTTTGCCAATGCATCTGCCAAGGCTGTATTCATAGGTTCTTCTTTTCCTTTGCCTTGTTTCCTCAGATAAGTTTCCACTTCTCTCTTTGATAGATTGGTTGCTTCTTTCTTCCTTCTTTCGTTATAAGAGGAGAGCTTTTCTCTAAAACCGCAACTGCATACAAATATTTGTCCTTCTCCTTCACCGTGGAGCTCCAACTTCTTACGGCAATTAGGGCATCTTGCATTTGTTATTTGTGATAATCCTTCTCTATGTCCGCATTCTCTGTCTTGACATATCAGCATTTTTCCCTTTTTACCGTTAACCTCTAACATAAACTTGCCACACTTGGGACACTTTGTTCTTGTGATATTATCATGTTTAAACTTTTCATCACTGTTTTTAATCTCGCTTACTACAGTTTTTGCATAGCTCCTCATATCATCAAGAAATACATTTTTATTTAGGGCCCCTTTGGATATGGAGCTTAGCTTTTGCTCCCATTGGGCAGTAAGAGCAGGAGATCTCAGATCTTCGGGCACTAATTCCAGTAACTGTCTCCCTTTGGAAGTTATATATATTTCCTTGCCTTTCTTTTCTAAAAGAAAAGTGTTAAAAAGCTTCTCAATTATATCCGCTCTGGTAGCTACAGTACCGATACCTCCTGTTTCCCCGATGGTTTTTATCAGGTCTTTGCTTTCCCCCGGCATAAACCTTGCCGGATTTTCCATGGCGCTCAGCAAGGAGGCTTCGTTAAAAGAAGATGGCGGCCTCGTCAATCCCTTTGTTTGAACCAAAGTATCTATAGACAGCTTTTCTCCTTTTTCTATCTTTGGCAGAAGTTGATCCTTTATATCATCTTTTGAATCTTCTTCTTCATCGTCGCTTATTTTGTTCTTATATACTTCCTTCCAACCGTAGCTTATAACGGTTTTACCTTTGGCTATGAAGTTTTCTTCACCTATTTTAGCTTTTATTGTAGTTTCCTCATATTCAAAGGGCGGATAAAGAACCGCTAAAAATCTTTTAACTACCAAATCATAAATCTTTCTTTCACTATCATTTAAGTTGTTTATATTAACCCTTTGCTCTGTAGGGATAATAGCATGATGATTCGATACTTTGCTGTCATCAACAAAGTTTTTGTTTCCCTTTATGGGATTTTTGAGTATCTTAGAGGCTGCGGGGGAATAGGTACCTATACCGCAAGCCCTGACCCTTTCTGGCAAAGTATCAACTATATCCGATGACAAATATCTTGAGTCCGTTCTTGGATATGTCAATAGTTTATGATTTTCATAAAGGCTTTGCATAATAGACAAGGTTTCCTTGGCGGAAAAGTTGAAAAGTTTATTTCCATCCCTTTGAAGTTCCGTGAGATCATATAGTCCGGGAGAATAACTTTTCTTATATGCCTTGCTTATATCAATAACAAT
>JAAYKT010000051.1 GCA_012522255.1 Clostridiales bacterium | reverse complement strand
TTCCTTTTGCAACTTTGTCCATTTATATTATGCAATAAACACTAGTGGTATATCAATAATTAAGAATCCTGTTACCGGTGTCAGCGCCGGACGTATGCGTAAAATTATGCCCACGTTGTCAAATCCCTTCATATCAGCTACTCTACGAAGTAGAGTTTTGATAAAGGAGAGCTTTTTTATGACTAAAGCAGAACGGCAGAAGCTATGGCAGTCAAGGATTACTCAGTATAAGGCCAGCGGGCAAAATGTAACGGCATGGTGTGCCGAACATGATGTCAATCCTCAGCAATTATGATACTGGTTAAGAAAAGAAAAGACACAGGCAGCTAAGGAAAACACAGCATCTTGGATATTGGTTGATCTTGGTGATACTAAGCTAAAATCCACTCTTTTAGTGTGGGTGGGCCAGGTTGCTGTCGAAGTTAGTCCAGGCTTTGGTCCAAAATTATTATTAGACATCGTGAATATATTGGTGGCTCAATGATTAGTGAAGTCATTTTCGTGAGAGCTTGTTTGGCCTGTAGAAGTATAGATCTACGTAAATCCATTGATAGATTAGCAGTGCTGGTGAAGGGAGAGTTTCAACTATCCTTTTTCCCCCTGTCTCTTTGTTTTTTGCGGCGGAAAGCGAGATAAATTAAAGATTCTGCAGTGGAAACATAACGGTTTCTGTTTTTATTACTTTTGCCTGGAGAAGGGCAAATTCCAATGGCCGAAAAAACAGGATGCCTTAGTTACCACTGAACCGCCTCTTCTTTGTACTTTTGTGGGAAAAACATAAAATACCTCAAGTTATTACAGGTAAACATTGCTATTTATAGATTAAATAGAAGGAAATGTATATTTTGTGTAGAATTATTAGAATGATTAGGAGTTTCTCATAGTAGTCTCTCGGGAAAGAAGAGATATGATTTGATTTATGTTAATAGAATAAGCGAAAAAGAATTAAAGGTTTCATTTCACTATAATAGTCGGTTAGTAAGGAGTATAAAAGAAGTTGAGGGCAGAAAATGGGAAGCAGATAAAAAATATTGGATAATTCCTAATAATAAAAAATCCATAAATGAACTAAAAAGAGTTTTTGAAAATGAAGATATAGATTGGGGGGAATTATCTGGTCTGTCAATAATGGAGCCACATGCCTCCAAAATATCAGATGTAAGTTCAGGATTAGAACTGCTAAAAAGACAGCTGACGTTAAAAGGATATAGTGAAAAAACTAAAAAATCATATATTGGGCATGTAAGAAGATTTCTTGACTTTATTAATATTGAGCCTACAGCACTAGATAAAGAAGATGTTAAGAAATACATATATCACTTACTTAATGAACGGCAAAATTCCCATGCATTTGCGAACCAAGCATTGAGTGCGATCAAACTCTATTATGAATACATCTTGAAAAAGGGAAAACTATTATATGATTTGCCACGGCCTAAAAAGGAAAAGAAATTGCCCGTCATTTTAAGCCAAAAAGAAGTACTGTCTATATTAAATTCCGTTGATAATATTAAACATAAATCAATACTCTACTTAACGTATTCAGCAGGCCTCCGGGTGGGCGAAGTTGTTAGATTGAAGATGGATGATATCGATAGCGATAGAATGTTAATGCATATACGCCAAGGAAAAGGTAGAAAAGACAGATATACAATTCTTTCAGAAACTGCATTAGATGTATTAAAAGAATATGTACATATAGCGGAACCTAAAGATTGGCTATTCCCCGGAGGCAAGAATAATAGTTTTCTAACAGAACGCTCAGTACAGAAAATATTCGCTTCTGCGTGCAAGAAAGCTAATATAAGGAAAGATGTTACAGTTCATAGTTTAAGACACTCTTTTGCAACACACTTGTTGGAAAGCGGAATAGATCTAAGATATATTCAGGAGCTGCTAGGGCATTCTAGTTCAAAAACTACAGAAATATATACTCATGTAACCCAAGCAAACCTTAGTAGAATAAAAAGTCCGCTGGACAGGCTACTGAAATAGAATTACAACCATAAGCAGATATTCGCGAACTAAGATTCGCAAATCCGCCTTTTAGGGAGCAGAAAACGAACCTATATTCGCGAATGCAATAGTTATCGGCAATGCGTTAAAAAGATGTATGCCAACATAATTCTTGCTGTGGTTCTTTGAAGATATTTTTTATAAAAGGGGGACATGAAGAGTGGGTCTATTTTCGGTTGACTATAGGGATGTAAAAGATCAATGTATTTATGCAAAGGGTGGGCTGAAATTTAGGGCAGATGAAACAAGACTGCGGAATTATTTTAGTTCTATCTTAACAAAAGTAACTTTGAACGATTTAATAGGTGAAGCTGTTTTTTGGATACTGTTTCCAGCTTCTCTTGTTATATTAGTTTTTCCTGTTCTTTTATTCTTTAAAGGAACTGTTTTTGCGGTTGTTACTTCAATTGTTTTATATCTAATACTTGATTTTTTACATATGATCTTATATATTAAGCCATTGAATTATTTTGTCTTTATTTTCGGAAATAGAATACTACAGTTCTTATACTATATTGTATGGGGAGTAGTCTTTTATAGGATAAATGATATTGGAAGCATATTTATATTAGGAACATTTATTTTAGCTTTTTGTTTGGGGTTAGACAGACTTATCAGTGGCATAGTTTTATTTTTCCCCTATGCAAAACTATTTTCACCTCATTCTGACCAAATATTACGAAACGTTGGTTGGTATTATGGACGTAAATATGGGCAGAACCCCTCGAGTTGGAAGATGTAGTATATTTGTGAGCGGTTCCATCACTAACTAACCTTAAAATCGAACAAACGCACAGCCGATAACAACGAGTTGCAGGCTCCGCGCTGGTTAGTAATAAAGTATGTATCCCAGCGCTTCGGCCCAAACCGTTCCGCCTAACTTAAGAGCTAAGTAAGGCGGAACGGCTTCTGCAACTCGCAGACGTTAGCTGAAATACATTCAATTGCTACATGGTATGCGAGACTGAATTTTATGTTTTATATTTGAAGGGGGAAACAATAAATATGCAATATCAGTACTATGATTTAGGTAATGTATTGGCTGGAAATATTGTGGAAGTATCCTTAGGTTATGCAGCCAATATACGTATTATGGATAGTTCGAATTATTCAAGCTTTAAAAACGGAAGAAAACATAGGTTTATTGGAGGATATGTCACTCGTTCTCCATATAAAGCTACTATACCTCACAGTGGTCATTGGTATGTAGTAGTTGATTTAGGCGGATATGCAGGAAAGGTTAAATCAGGAGTGCGTGTTTTATCAGGAATACTGCCGACTGCTAAACAGCAACCATTAACATCAGTACCGTCTCTATATCTAGGGAGAGAAGATCCTTATGATTCTGATACAGCACGGGAATATGATGTTTTTATTTCTCACGCATCTGAAGACAAGGATGCTATTGTAAGACCATTAGCTAATGCATTAAGAGGCAGAGGGCTTAAAGTGTGGTTTGACGAATTTGAACTAATAATTGGGGATAGTCTCCGTCGAAAAATTGATGTAGGTCTAGCTAAAAGCAACTTTGGAATTGTAGTTATATCTAGATCATTTATAAGAAAAGGATGGACAAACTACGAGTTGGATGGGTTAATAACTAGAGCAGTTTCTGGTGAACAAATATTACTTCCAATTTGGCATGATATTACTAAACAAGAGGTTATAGAATATAGTCCATCATTAGCAGATAAGGTTGCTCGTAATACAGCAATAAATACCATAGATGAAATTGCCACTGAAATAACTGAATTGATAAGAGGATAAGGCTAATATTGTAAGTAGCATTTAAATATTTTAAGGGGAGTACCGTCCTTGGTGCTCTCTGAATAAAGGGTCTGTGTACTTCAGCGACAAAGTGCTCTTGCGACTTTGCCAATATAAATGTAGTACAATACTACAGAATTACTTAGAATGTTAGTCGTAATATTTGAAAGGAGGAATTGTGAATGAAAAAATGTTCACAATGTGGGAAAGTAGCTATGTACAAGATTGAAGGAGGACACTTGCTTTGCCTAGACTGTTTTCACAAGCATAATTCAATTGTGCAACAACAAATTGCACAACTCACCGCTGAAGAGAATTTTTTAATCGGCCAGATGGAAGCAATAGCGGGATTGCCTTTGACTTTCCCTAGGCATGAGATTCCTCAACCATCTCCAGTTATAAACCGAAATATAAACATTTCTAACAGTACAATTGGTGCTGTAAATACAGGATACATAAAAAATCTAAAAGTAAACCTAAAACATATGGTACATACAGGTAACCAGGAACTTGCAGAACAACTTCAAGTTTTCACTAAGCAAATGTTAAAAGAAGACTTTACCATTGAAATCAAAAACGAAATATTAGAGCAATTAGAATTTCTTTCACAACAATTATCAGGTCAAGAACTTCCTAAAAGAGGGATTATAAAATCTATACTAAATTCTGTTCTTATAGCTATTTCAACATCAGAGTCACTCATTAACATTTGGAATACGATTCAAGATATGATTTCTAATCTTATGAAATAAAAAGTACTTCAGCTAACCATGGCTTCCCATTCGGTGCGAAGAGCAGGGGCAATGCGGGAAGGATTAAGGGCAGGGCTAGAGTGTGCGCACCACACCCCTTCGCCGGGTGCAAGCACCACAAGGGGAGAAGGGCTCTGCGGGTCCGGCTCAGGGGCGTCGGGAAGCCATAGACGTTATGTGAAATTTGATGCCATATCGGAGTATGCTTGGAGGAGAAAATATGAGTGTTATAGCTGGGTGTTCAATGTTCGATGGTATAATACTGCTTTCTGATTGCCGCGCTACACTTAGCAGGACAGGAAGTAAGGATATTTATGTTGACAATGTTCAAAAGATATTTCCCATACTGCCTACAACAGCTATTGGATTCGCTGGCAATATTTGCAGTGCATCTAAAATAATTGCGGAACTGGCAAGTTATCTTAAACAAAAAAAAGGACTACATAAGTTAAACTCAATAAAACTATTAGAATGGTTACCAAGGTATATTAGATATAAATATGGGCAGATTTCAAATACTATTCCAGAACCAGAAGTTATTTTTATGGTTGCTTCAATTGTTTCAGACCGACCGAATGTTATAGAACGTGCAAAAGTTGTTGAAATTATGGAAAGGTTTAGATTGAATAAGTTATCGGTTAATAGGAATTGGATTCCGAGCATTTTAGTAGAAATTTTGAAAACACCTCCCTCGAAAGAAAATGTCTCACTGTCTAATGTTCCTTTGGGGTTACTTTATGTTATGAAGCCTCCGTTATTTGTTCCGGAGTTTATAAAACCCTTAGAGTATTCAGCTATAGGTTCAGGGGAAAAGGTAGTTGAGGATATAGATAGGTTTGTGGATTGGATATTTGCTGGTGATGTTGGAAATCCATATATGGAAGCTTCCTCATTAAGGGAAGTGGTTTCAAAGTTTATTGAAAATAATAAGATACAAACAGTTGGTGGATTATATCCATGTATAAAAATTAATGGGAACGGTATTCAATTTCTAGAAAATATCTGGGAAATACCTGTCGGGGGAACAAAAATTGAACTTTCGTTTTCTGCACAAGGGAGATGGGTTCAGAAAAACTTGATTACTGGAAAAACGATTGAGATCAAATATCCATGGGAGATTGATTTCTCAAAATACTTAAC
>JAAYKT010000446.1 GCA_012522255.1 Clostridiales bacterium | reverse complement strand
TCTCCAAATCTGACTGCTAAAGTTTTTGCGCTTAACGCACTGGCAAAAAAACCTGCCAATGTTATGCCAACTTGAATAGTTGCAAGGAATTTACTTGGTTCTTCTAAATATTTATTTATTATAATTGCTGATTTACTGTTTTTTTCTATCAGAGGCTTTATTTTGGATTGCCTCACAGACAGTATAGCTATCTCAGATGCAGCAAAAAATGCATTAATACAAACCAGTATAATTATAAAAAAAAGCTGCCCCCAAAAGTCACCATCCATTTAAAATATTCCCCCCAAAATTAACTTAAGTATATTATATTATTATAATACATATTCATCAATAGCAACGAAACAATATTAATCAATCTGCATATTGCAGGGTTATAGTTAATAAATCCTTGATTTTATGCATATATGAAAATAACTATACAAAACATGTAGTAAAAACGTTCATAGGATTTTATGCCATATATCCTTTTAATAAGTTCAGTATGTTTGGCAAATTGGAAAAACCGAGTTCAAAAATATCAGAAAATAAATCTTCCTTGAATCCGGCTAAAAAAATAATAAGAAGCATTATAATGAATATCATATCGCTTTTTCTTTCTATCAAAAAAAATAATATTAAAGCTAATATGAAAATATCTTCAAAAGATAGCTTTTCTTTAATATAACCTATGATATCAATTGGGCTCATTTTATTTTCCTACCTTTAAACCAAGTTTTTCCGCCATTATCAATAAATTAACTGCCATAATGCATTCATCGATGACTTTTTGTCTGCCTGATGACATGAAGGGTTTAATTGAGTTTAGCAAATTTATTCTGTTATCATTTTTATTACCTGCGCTTACCCTGCTCAAAGCATTGCTTAAAAAAGCCTCGTTAAGAATTCCTGTAAAAGGGTTCTTTGTACTTTGTTCTTCATTTACTTCATTTTTTTTTTGACCGGTTGCACTTTTAAACAATGTGCCCATTAACTCATTTTGCAGTCCTTCATAGTCATTGCTCTCCAGCATATTTTTAATCCTCATACTTGAACTATCACTGCCGCCCCGGCTATCCAAGTATTTAACCAATTCTTCTTTTAATCCGTTAATATCTCCTTGATTTATCATATTTTTTACATTCTGGTTTATATTTGGGTTCTTGCCGATCTCATTTAAGAGAATATCTTTAACATCTTCCTGATTAATTTGCTCTAAGTCAATATTAGGCAATTTCTCTTTTATTTTATTTTTTATTTCTTCGCCGGCATAAGAATTCTCATTCCTATTGTTCCTTCCATAGCCCATGTTATTACCTCCAAAATTATATTTAGTCTATACAATAACAACTTCTTCTACTTTTTCTATCCTTATGTTTATTACTTCTATAAATGTAATTCTTATTCATACCGCTTCTTTCTTTTTTTATACTTTTATTTTCAACAGGCAGTAAAAATATTGCAGCAAGTAATAATATCAGAATAAAATCTTCACTAACCCTGTCATCCATAAAAAAACTCCTAAAAATTATATTCTACTTTTATTTTATTCGGGGTATCGTTTTTAGTTACATCAAAAAAACATTTTGCCCGGCTTTTGAGCCGGGCTTTGAATTTAGCAACAGTGAGGTCTTCTGTTACCTTTGCAGCAGCACCAGAATGCTAATACTATCCATAACCATGTGCAATCTTCCCCAAAGAAATTGTTATTGTCAAAAATACCAGCTAAGCTTTCTCTACCGCCACAGCAGAAGAAAATTAAGGCAAGTATCCAGATCCAATTACCGCCAAAAATTCCAGCGGTTTGATCACCACCACCACATCCGCAGCCTTGAGCTCCTAATCCCATACTTACACCTCCTTAATACTGACCAATCATTTATGAAATGTTTCCGAAAAAATTTTAGCAAATTCGACTATGCGATTACTAAAAGTATTACGGTAAAGATAAACATTGTTACCCGAATGCAGAATATACTGTTATCAATAGTAAAGGCTACCTTACTATAAATCACGGGTTGTTCATCTTTCCCACTTTTATATTATGTACATGTGTAATTTTTGTTACAAAATATAATAAAAAATCCCAAGCAGATATAAAGATGTGTTATTCTGCTTAGGAACCCTTTTAACGAATTTTAATATTATTTTAATATATACCTAATAATCTTAGAGGTCATTATCTATACTTTACCTGGCAGCACCATAATACCATGATAAATTACACTCACAAGGTTTGCTTAAAATGATCCTTTGTTAAACAGTAAATTTAAAGGGTCTGTTTTTTACTCCGGACTTTATTATAGGGCAGCGGCTTATGGTCTTTTTTCCCGTCTTCTATATCCATAATCTGTTTGGAATAATAACCGCATAAATAATTGTTTTCTTCCTCATCCTCCAATCTTTCCCAAATATTCAAAGCTTCTCTGTACTTTTTACAGTTATATGCTGCTGTCGCTACATAATGAATATATTGGGGATTATGTCTGTCAAACCTTAATAACCTTTTATAAGCTGCATAGGCATCTTTATGCCTACCCAAGCATGCAAAAGTATCTGCAATCTTATATGCATATTCCTCATTACCGACAGATAGTTTTCTCAATACTCTGATTTGCCTTTCAAGAAAGCTTGTTCTGCCTAATTTATTATAATAGATACAAAGATTGCTATTTGCATGTACACTAAAGGGTTCATCTTTAATGACCTCTTGGGCCAATTCAATAGCTTTTTCTGTTTTACCTAAATAATAATAAGTAAGTGATAAATTGTTCTTTGCAGGTGAAGCATTAGGCAGCTTGTCGACAACCTCTTCAAAAGCATTTAAGGCTTTATTATACTCCTTTTTCTCTAAAAACCTCATGCCTTTTTCTTCTATTTTATAAATTCTTTCCAGCTCATCATCATCTAAATTATTATTTGCTTCCCTTATCAACTTCAACATTTCCACCATGTTTTCCGCTTCCTCGGTAAACTCGCCGTCAGGTGCCATTTTGATATATCTTTCAAAGTAATACAGTGATTTTTTCATTTTTTGCACCTGTAAAAAGTTACAACCTAATCCAAAGTAGCATTCTTCATAATTAGGATCAATGTTATTTATAATTCTCAAAAGAATTTCAGAGGAATGGTCTATATGTCCCAACTCGGACAAAAACCCTGCATAACTGAACAATATTGTGCTATCCTTGGGTTTTTTCCTGACTGCTTTTTCAATATACCTGAGGGCAGAGTTTAGCCTGCCATTTTGTTGGTATTTAAAACTTAAATCAAAATAAAAATCTGCTTCTCTTTCAAATGAAACCACGTTTCCTGTTTTCATAAATACACCACCCACCACATTAAACGACACTATAAATCCTATTTGTACTTTTTAAATGATTTTACATCAAGGTTTCAATATTTTTAATTTTTATCATTGGAAACATGAACTTCCAATTGACTTCTTACCTGCATTTTAATCCATTCTATGTATTTTTTACGCAGCCTTTTTTGCTCTTCTGCTTCTTCTTCCGATAAAATTACTTCTTTTGACTTTTTATATAAAATGTTTATTCTTTCAATATCTTCTTTAGAAATCATGTTTTCATCCTATCCTGCTATTTACTATAGCCATAATATCTTCGTAGATTACCTTTGCCTCTGCTAACATTTCGTTTCTTTTTGCTTTTGCATTATTTTTTACTGTCTCATCCTTTATACCCGGTAGATTAATATTAACATTAAGCAAAGCACCTTCCAATCCTGTTAAAGCCAAATGGCACCCAACTCCCACATCCGAAACAGCATTTTTATTTCCGTAAGTTGCTATGCTTTTTTGGTTCTTTAAAATCAAATAACACTTTTCCATAGTAGCCATGGGTACATTCAAAGTAAGAATGGCGGCTTGCTGCATCCTTTCATTTCTTATAGCTTTTTCCTCTTCTGTTTCTTTTGGCAGCCTCATAGCTTCCATAAACATATTAAATGCCTTTGTGTCTTCATCAATTAAGGAATATAAATCTTCCCTGATTTTTTTTATATTGTCAAATTCCTTTATGACACTATCCTTAATGCCTTCATCCTGTGCCTCAAATGACTTTTTACCGATGGAGAGATTTACGACCATCATTGTCAATGATGCAGCCAAAGCCCCTGCAAGGGCTGCGGTACTCCCTCCCCCCGGTGCCGGCTCACTGCTTCCTAAAAGTTCACAATACTGTTTAATGCTCATATTTAGCAAATCCAAAGAATCAACTCCTAATTTATAGTATTTATTTTCTGATAAGATTACCCTTGTCAACCACCACTTCACCATTTTTTATGACCTTATCCACATGATTTATACCAAAATGATATACTATGTAATTAAGATTCGGG
The DNA here is from genome assembly GCA_012522255.1 of Clostridiales bacterium. Classification (GTDB taxonomy): domain Bacteria; phylum Bacillota; class Clostridia; order Lutisporales; family Lutisporaceae; genus JAAYKT01. Next base: position 7,155 of record JAAYKT010000446.1, on the reverse strand, counting down.
CAATCAAAGATTACCAAATCAGCCTTTTTCCCAATCTCTATCGAACCTATTTCTTTTTCTCTACCTATCCCATAAGCTGCATTTATTGTCATACCTTTTATTATTTCCAGTGGAGTCATCTTCATGCCAAAACACGCAAATGTCATAATAGACTGAAGGTTCTCAGTCGGACAAGTACCCGGATTGTAGTCTGTTGCCAAGGCAACTCTGACACCATTTTCAATCATTTTTCTTGCCGGCGCAAACTTACCCGTCATTAAATAGAAGGAAGTTCCGGGCAGCAAAATAGCAGTTACACCCGATTTCGCCATATCCTTAATCCCTTCATCCGAAACAGCCAGCAAATGTTCCGCCGATATTGCACCCATCTTTGCCGCCAGTTCAGCACCTTTTAACGGTATTATCTCATCAGCATGAATCTTAAGTTTAAATCCCATGTCCTTTGCTTTTTGCATTATATACTCAGATTCATCTACGGAAAACACACCTTTTTCACAGAATATATCTAAAAATTCGCCGAGGCCATTTTCTATTACATAAGGCATTACATCTTCACACATAAAATCAATATAGCCTTTGCTGTTATCCTTATATTCAGGCGGTATGGCATGTGCCCCCATATATGTGGAAACAATATCTATAGGGTGTTCCAATTTTAATTCTTTTGCTGCTTCCAAACATTTTATTTCCGTATCAAAATCAAGTCCGTAGCCTGACTTTGCCTCAACCGTTGTTGTTCCGTGAATTAGCATCCGATTAAGGCTTTTTAAAGACTTATCTTTCAACTGTTCTTTCGACAGTTCTCTTGTGGCACGTACCGTGCTTAATATTCCACCGCCGGACTCTAAAATGTCTATATAAGGAACCCCGGTAAGTTTCATATTAAGCTCATTTTCTCTTGAACCTCCATGAATTAAATGGGTATGGGAATCTATAAGCCCCGGTATTACCGTTTGACCTTTGGCATCTATTATATTAGTATTACCATCGCATAAACATGAGGGTATTGTGCCTATCCCGATACTTTTTATAAGCCCATCCTTAATAATAATATATCCGTTTTCAATTACACCATCACTTATAGAATCAGTACATGTAATGATATTGGATGCATTTTTTATTATTAAATTCATACTTAACCTCCTCACTCCAATTGACCTATTTGTTCCTCTACAACCTTGACAAAAATACCTTCCTTAACCATCTTATCTAATTTCTCTATATCAACATTCATTATCCTGTCTTCTTCTACGGGGCTGACATATTTCCTTATTTCCCCATATACCTTTTCGGTGCCTGCACCCAATATGGGGTTTTCCCTGAAACTAATTGCCTGGGACGCTGCAAAAGCTTCTATTGCAAGTACTTTTTGTACATTATCTATAATCAACCTTGCTTTCCTTGCTGCTGTGGTTCCCATACTTACATGATCTTCCTGGTTTGCCGATGACGGTATGGAATCAACGCTGGCAGGATGAGCCAGGACCTTATTTTCCGAAACCATTGATGCTGCAGAATACTGGGTTATCATGAATCCTGAATTCATTCCGCCTTTTTTTGTCAAAAAAGCGGGCAAGTCATTCAGTTGAGGATTCACCAGCCTTTCAATTCTCCTTTCAGATACATTGGCCAACTCCGATAAAGCTATCCCCAAAAAGTCCATTGCCAGTGCTATGGGCTGACCGTGGAAATTCCCACCGGATATTACTTTATCCTCATCCGGAAAAATCAAAGGGTTGTCTGTCGCAGCATTCAGTTCTATATTGATAACATCTTTCACATAATTTATAGCATCTCTGCTTGCTCCATGTATTTGTGGAATACATCTGAGACTGTAGGCATCCTGAACTCTGATCTCTCCTTGTAATGTTGTCAGATTACTTCCCTCGGTTATTCTAAGAACATTTCTTGCTGATATCATTTCACCTTTTTGACCTCTTACTTTATGAACTATATGATCAAATGCATCGGTAATTCCCTTTAGTGCTTCTAAGGTCATTGATGATATTATATCCGCTGTTTTTATCAAGTTTAATGAGTCATATAATAGAAGTGTCCCTATTGCGGTCATAACAGGTGTACCGTTTATAAGTGCAAGACCTTCTTTTGAAGTTAAGACCACAGGTTTTATACCTGCTTTATCCATTGCTTTTCTACCCGGCATTCTTTTTCCTTCATAAATGGCTTCCCCTTCACCAATCATAACCAATACCATACATGCCAAAGGCGCTAAATCCCCGCTGGCGCCCAATGAGCCTTTCTCAGGTATTATGGGGTGAACCCCTTTGTTCAGCATTTCTATCAGTGTATTAACTGTATCCAATCTGATGCCGGAAAACCCTTTAGCTAAAGCGTTAGCCCTTAGAAGCATAACACCTCTCACTGTTTCTTCGGGAAGCGGATCGCCTAATGCACAGGAATGGCTGACTATAAGATTCCTTTGCAGTGCTTCAGTATCCTCTTTGGATATAAAAATATCGCTGAATTTGCCAAAACCTGTAGTGATACCATAAACAACTGCTTCTTTTTCTACAAGTTCATCTACATAATCCCTTGATTTTTTTATTTTTAATACAGCTTCTTCTGAAAGGCTTACCGAAAAACCCTTTCTTGCAACGTCAACAGCATCGTCAATCGTCAGGTGCTCTCCGTCTATAAAAATATGTCCCATCAGATTCCATCTCCTTATTAATTTATTTTCTGCTCATTTATTTTATTATAACTCTTTTAATTTAAAAGTGGAAATTGGAGTATATACCCTGTGTCCCCTTATCTGTTCGCTTTTTATCAGCGAAACGGCTTTTACTCCTATATCCGGGATGATATTTAAATCGATGTCATCCCTTAATACATTAAAACCCTTCAACAATGTCAAATCCTGAGCAACGGTGATATGGGGTGTATATGCCCTATTGTCTTTTTTAAACCCCTTTTTTGCTAAACCCTCCTCAACAGACTTATATAGAATCCGAAGATTATTAAGTCCTGTGCCCAATCCCAACCACAAAACTCGCATACTCTCTTCCTTCCCAAAGTAGCCTAACTTATCTATTTTTAGCTCAAAAGCCCTGTTACTCAATGCTGCTTTGTTTAATATTTCATCAATCTGTAAAATATCCTTATTTGAAATTTCTCCTAAAAACTTAATAGTAATATGAAAATTATCAACATGTTTGAATCTGCCTTTAACAGAGCTCTGCCTTATCCTGTTTTGTATTGATTTTATCGCTTCTTTTACAGATGTATCAAGCTCAATCCCGATAAATGTCCTCATAAAATCTCATCCTTCTTTTAATTTAAAACCCTGTCAGTTAAAACCTTGAAAGGTGCGGATTTTGAAGTAAAATCTTTCTTTCTTGAAATTATCCATATATTTCATTCTACTATATATTAATCTCGGTTTCTATTAAAAAAATATGATAACATGTTAATGAACTATGTAAACTATTACACACAACTATATAAATTGATAATTTTAGTACATTTTTGCTTTTGTATTACTTGTAATAGCATATTATTTTATATTATTTGCGTGATAAGTATTAATTTAAGGCTAAAATTAAATAAAAAACCAAAATTTACTGTACATAATAAATATAATGGATTAAAATATAGTTATCTTATGATTTGTTTAATACTGATTGTAAATTGCAAAGGTTGTGTTTATCCTTGAAAAAAGCAATAAAACTAAAAAACAAAAAATATGTCACATTTTTATATATACCGGAAAATGAATCAAAAACTAAAACCTTACGTCTTGCCGCTTGGATACCAAAGTTCTTTGTAATATCATTGGCTTTAATAATTACATATTCAGTTTTATACACAGTTACTTACAATAACTTAAAAACTAAACATGTAGCAAGTCTATATAAGATAGAAAGCCTAACGGCAGTAAATCAATTTCAGGAAAAAGAAATAGAAAAATTAGAAGACGATGCAAAAAGAGTTCAAACACAGCTTTGTGAAAATATAGCTATGCTCCAAGAGCTAAAAGAAGCAGTAGGCATAAATGAAGAGAGTAAAACTCTTGTTGTTACAGCAGGCGCATCAAATAAAGTATCCGGCAACTCAATACCTTCTATAATAAAAACCTGCGATACTAATTATACAGACCATATCTTTGAGATTAAGACTTCTTATGTAAGTCTTTCTAAAGAAGCCGCAAGCCAAAAATCTGATATTAATAATTCCATAGGCCCCATTAAGGACAAGCTGTCATATCTCAAGGCCAAACCATCAATTAAACCTGTTGTGGGCAAAATAACAGCCGTATATGGATATAGGAAAAACCCTTTTACCAACAGAGGCAGTGAATTCCATAAAGGAGTTGATATAGGAGCCAAAATCAGCACCCCTGTAGCAGTTGCTGCTGATGGCGTAGTTACATATGCAGGTTGGAAATCCGGATATGGTAATATGGTTATCGTTTCCCATGGCTATGGTTTTATTACTGTATATGCCCATAATTCTTCTATTACAGCAAAGGTTGGGGATAAAGTGAAAAGGGGCCAGATTATATCCAAGGTCGGCAACACAGGAAGAAGCACCGCCCCGCATTTACATTACGAGGTCAAACTAAACGGAAAAAATGTGGACCCATCAAGATACTTTTAATATAAAGGAGTTTATTATATGTTAGGCATCAAGAAAAGATCTGCAGCAAATAACGCAAGTAGGGTTGATACATTAATCGGTAAAAGTACCAAGTTTACAGGAAATATTTCAACAGAAGGCACAATAAGAATCGATGGTGATGTTTTGGGTGATGTGATTCTGTCAGGTAATTTGATTTTAGGTGAACAGGGCAAAATTAAAGGAAATGTAAAATCCGATAATATACATTTGTCAGGTACTATCGAAGGAGATACAATATCAGCAAAGCAAATTCATATATCCTCCACAGGAAAGCTATATGGTGATATAACCGTTAAGAATATTATAATCGATGAAGGTGGCCTCTTCCAAGGAAACTGCAATATGATTAATGAACCTAAATAGAACCAAAAGACCCAAAACAGCGAAAGCTTTACTGTCACACTTAGAAGCAGCAAAAGCGGTAAAACCGCTTTTTTTATTGATATCCAAATACTAAAACTTGTACTTTCTTAATTCCCAAATAATTTTCGCAGCTTCTGCCCTCGAAGTAAAATCCTTGGGGGCAAAAATATTTCCCGGTTTTCCTGTCATAATTCTAAAACCATAAATAGAATTAACACTTTCTTTGGCATAATCAGATATGGAATCCTTGTCCTCAAAATCAGGTAAAAAATATTCGCCTTGCCTTATATCCATAAAATCTATAGCCCTTCTGACTATTACCGATACATCCTGTCTCGTAATCTTCTCACTGGGGCTAAAACTATTATTATATCCCTGTATCAAGCCCATCTTTGTGGCAGTGTTTATATGACCATTCAAGGGGTTGTTTATATCAACATCGTTGTAATCACTCAATCCTTCAACAGGCTCCAGGCCCAAAGCATTGACGATAAAAGATGCAAATTCGGCTCTGGTGATACTGTCATCAGGTTTATACAATCGATCTTCACCAAGAAAAACTATTCCATCAGCATATAACACCTCAATGTATTTCTTTGCCCAATTATTGGAAATATCCATAATAAACCGCGGTGCTGTTTCATAATTTTCCGGTAACATCATAATGCTTTCTTCCTTGGATTCCAAAATCAAATTTACATTTCCTACAGAATAATGTTTATACTCTACATCCAAGTCTTTTTTTAAATCCTTTGTTATATAATTATTTATAAAATGTCTGTCATCACTATTTATGTTGGCAAAATATTCGTAATTTGGAGTCCTCCGACCCCCGTCAATAAATGAGAATGTAGGTTCCGCCGGAACCCATCCAACCCCCTGCATAAAAAGTTCACTCCAGGAATGCCTGTCTTCCGAAATATTGAGCCACTTATTCTCCTCAATATGACCTTCTGTCCAATATCCTGCCACAACCCTTGACGGTATCCCTACCGCCCTGCACAATGCAGTAAAAAGATAAGAATACTCATCACATACGCCTCTGCCGGTACTCAAGCCGCTTAGTGCACCCTTATTTGCATATTTAGGCCTTGTATCATAAATGATATGCAGATTTACAAAGTCATAGATTCTTTTTGCTTTTTCCATAACCGTACCCGAACCCGCAATCTCAAAAGCTTTTCTCTTTATATCCTCTGAACTGCTTTCTATCTTTTCACCCGGCAAAACGTATTTATGATTAGAAGGATTATTAAAATATTCACTATAATCCGTATTTCTGCTATAAATGCTTTTATCAAAAGAAATTCCGCTGTTTAGAACAATTTTATCAATAACTATATTGATACTGTCCCCCGGGTTTAAGGTCTTTATATCAACCTTTCCGTACACATTACCCCAATCATCTTTCTCCATATCCGTAACCTGAGGATTGACTTGTATATCAATCAGATTTTGATATAAAGAGTCTGTATCCGCTCCCACCAAAATCCTGGCAGATATATCGTGAACTAACATATCGCTGTCATTTTTAATCTCATAAACATTTCTTATTACATATTTTTTGTTATCTTTAATACTGTATATGTCTGCAAACACACTCGCAAATAAAACGCATATGATTACTACTGACACAACAAGTTTTTTGAAAAATTTCACAATGCAACCCCCGTTTTAGATTTTTAATTGACATACAAATCAATTATAACAAACTTCAAATACATATGTTGTAAAAACATTTTACAATATTGTGTGTTTTTCTTTAATTTAATTTGTATTCTCCTATAAAACAACAAGAAAAGCATTCCTGATACTTTTAAACGAAATACTTAGGTTAAAGCATTTTAAACACATTAACTTTATATGATTTTTAATATGTCACAGGGTTGATAAGAATATGAAAAAGATAATACAAATTATTTTATCTATAAAATAACGATTGCCATAACAAAAAGTAGAGTACCAATCGGCGGCTATATATTTAAAAACCTTGTAGCCAGACTGAAATAAACACTAAGCGCCAAAACATCCACTATTGTTGTGATTAAAGGCCCTGCCATTATTGCCGGGTCCAGTCGAACTTTTTTAGCCAATAAAGGCAACAATCCCCCGGCAAGCTTGGAAATTACTACTGTGAAAAACAATGTCATGCAC
>JAAYKT010000445.1 GCA_012522255.1 Clostridiales bacterium | reverse complement strand
TCTCCGGTATTTTTCTTTAAGAGTATATCTTGCTATATAAATGGGCATGAAAGAAATATAGATATAACGGCCCTATGGAAAAATATTGACTGGCAACCTTTTTTATAAAAACTTTATATGATAAAATATAGTAGGCAAATGGATGGATTTAAGAATTTATTTTAATCCGATTGTATTAGGGGTGATATTTTGGATAAAGCCGGTTTCCAAGGAATTATTTTGGCAGCAGGTGAAGGCAAAAGAATGTTTTCAAAAAATCCTAAGGTTCTCCATAAACTTTGCGGGATTACTATGATTGAACATATAATGAACACAGCCAAATTAGCCGGAGCAAAAGAGTTGATCGTAGTGGTTGGCCATAAAGGGGAAGAAGTGGAAAGAAGATTAAAAGATGTTAAAGTATCATACCAAAAAGAACAATTGGGCACGGGTCATGCCCTTATGCAAGCTTTAAAATATATAAAGGATAATACTGTTTTTGTTCTATGTGGAGATACGCCTCTTTTAGAAGCCCAAACTCTCAGGAATATGTTTGAATATCACAGGACAAATAACAACCACGCCACAGTGCTGACTGCTAATCTTAAGGATCCTTATAATTACGGAAGGATAATCAGAAATAAGCAGGGTCAAGTGCTTGAAATTGTAGAAGAAAGGGATGCAGACACAAACCAAAAAGAGATTACGGAAATAAATTCAGGTATATATTTGTTTGAAGGTAGTTTTTTGAAGACATTTTTAAATAAGCTCGACAACGACAATGATCAGGGAGAATACTATTTAACAGATATAATTAAAATATATAAGGAGAATCATTTAAAAATTGGAGCTTTTTTAATTGAAAACTCCGATGAGGTGATGGGTGTTAACAACAGGTTACAACTAAATGTTGCAGAATCATTAATGAGAAAAAGAATTAATGAAGGACATATGTTGAAGGGAGTTACAATTGTAGATCCTTTGAATACTTATATAGATCTTACAGTTAAATTAGAAAAGGACACAACAATCCTTCCCGGCTGTATTATAACAGGAAATACTTTTGTAGACGAGGATGCGGTAATAGGGCCAAACAGCCAAATAGAAGGAAGCCATATAGGGAAAGGTGCAGTCGTAAAAAATTCCGTAGTCATTGATAGTTTTGTCGGCGATGGTGCATCCATAGGTCCTTTTTCCAACTTGAGACCCGGTAATGTAATAGGCAAGAGTGCGAAAATAGGTGATTTTGTAGAAATGAAAAATTCCACTTTTGGTGATCATTCAAAAGCTTCTCACTTAACATATATAGGAGATGGTGACGTAGGAAAAAATGTTAACATAGGTTGCGGTGTAGTTTTTGTAAATTATGATGGGAAGGAAAAACACAGAACAATTGTAGAGGATAATTGTTTTATTGGTTGTAATGTTAACCTTATTTCTCCTGTTACAATAGGCAAAAATTCTTATATTGCTGCCGGAACGACTGTTACCAAGGATGTCCCGGAAGCTAATTTGGCTGTAGGCAGGGCCAAGCAGGAGAATAAGGAAGGATGGGTTAAGAGAAAAGGCTTATTAAAATAAACATAATTTTAGGGGGTTATAATAAATGCTAACACATGATGAATGCATTAAAGTTTTTCACTGTAATGCAAATAAAGACTTAGCCGGTAAAATTGCAGATATTTTAGGAGTACCTGTGGGTGATTCCCAAGTGGGCACATTCAGCAATGGAGAAATATCTGTAAATATTAATGAATCAGTCAGAGGAATGGATGTGTTTGTAATTCAATCTACAAGCTCACCGGTAAATAATAACCTTATGGAACTTTTGATTATGATGGATGCGCTTAAAAGGGCTTCAGCCCACAGAATAACCGCTGTTATTCCTTTTTATGGTTACTCCAGGCAAGACAGAAAGTCAAAACCGAGGGAACCTATTACAGCCAAGTTAGTAGCTGATTTGATAACTGCCTCAGGGGCTGACAGAGTACTTACAATGGATTTACATGCACCTCAAATTCAAGGTTTTTTTGATATACCTGTTGATAATTTATATGCCATACCGATAATTGCGGCTTATTTTCGAGAAAAGGCTTTAGATGATGTAACAGTAGTGTCACCGGATGTTGGTGGGGTGTCAAGAGCCAGATCGTTAGCCTCAAGATTAAACGCTTCCCCGTTAGCCATTGTGGATAAAAGAAGACCAAGGGCAAATGTTGCAGAGGTAGTAAATGTAATAGGAGATATAAAGAACAGAAATTGCATTATAATTGATGATATGGTTGATACCGGAGGTTCCATTGCCAATGCCGGCAAGGTTTTGATGGAAATGGGAGCAAAAGGAGTTTACGTTGCTTGTACTCACCCGGTTCTTTCAGGCCCGGCTTTTGAAAAAATAGAAGAATCCGTTATTAAAGAGTTGGTGGTGACTGATTCCATTCCGTTACCTTCAGATAAGTATTGCGATAAGATCAAAGTATTATCTGTTGCACCACTTTTCGCAGAAGCAATACATAGGATATACGAAGGCCTTTCCGTGAGCAAGTTATTTGATTAGGGTACAGGCACTGTTTAGGATGGTAAAAACATGTATATTGTTGTTGGGTTAGGAAATCCCGGTACCAAGTATGCAAATAATCGCCATAACATCGGTTTTATAGTGGTTGATTATTTGTCTCGCATGCACAATTTTAAAGTTAATAAAATAAAACACAAGGCGCTTACCGGGGAGTGCCATTTTGGGCTGGAAAAAGTTATTTTTGTAAAGCCCCAAACATATATGAATCTAAGTGGCGAAAGTGTTTTGGATATCGTTGAGTTTTATAAAATCTCCTTGGATAGACTTATTGTAATATATGATGATATAGATTTGGACACGGGAGTTATTCGCCTTAGGTACAAAGGCGGTTCCGGTACGCATAATGGTATGAAATCAATAGTTTATTTACTTGAAAGCGAAGACTTTCCAAGGGTAAGAATAGGTATAGGCAAACCGCCTGATTATATGGACTTGGCGGACTATGTTACCGGTAATTTTGCAAAAGATGAAATCCCCGTTATGGAGGATGCCGTAATAAAAGCTGCAGCATCCGTAGAAGAAATAATAAAAAGCGGGATTAATACAGCCATGAATAAATATAATTAAAACAAAACATACCGTATCAATATAAAGTGCAAAGACAGTTATTATGTGTATCAGTCAAAAACATAAGAGGGAGGGAAGTACTTTATTGAGTTTAGACAATCTTATGATGCCTTTAAACTCTCTTGAAGAATTTAAAAGTCTGATTAATTCTATAAGAGAAGGTATTGGCGTGGTAGAGGCCCATGGACTTTCTGACGTTCAAAAAGCTTTGGTAATTACAGCATTGAGCAGAGTCACAAATAGGACATGCTTGATCATAACACACAATGATGCTTTGGCTGGAAAGTTCTATGAAGATATTTCCTTTTTTGACTCTGACAGTACTGTGTATTTGCCTTCTTCAGAAATGGTTTTTCATAGGATAGATGCTAAGAGCAATGATATAAGGGTAAGTAGAATAAAAGCCTTGAGCAAATTAGGATCAAGGCTTATTGTTTGTGCTTCCCTTGAGGGAGTATTGCCTAAACTGAGTGAACCTGATTTTTTCAATTCTAAGTTTAAAAATGTATGTGTCGGAGATGTAATGCCCATCAAAGAATTCACCGAATATTTTGTTGAAGTTGGCTACGAAAGGGTGGAAATGATTGAGGGCAGAGGCCAATTTTCTTTAAGGGGAGGAATAATCGATTTTTTCCTGCCGACGGAAGATTACCCAGTCAGAATTGAACTTTTCGATGACGAAATCGATTCTATAAGATATTTTGATTTAAATAATCAGCGGTCCATAAAAAAGCTTGATAATATACGATTATCACCTATGAGGGAACTTTTAATCAGCAAAAAAGACTTCAAAACCGGTGCAGAAAGATTAGATAAGTCTCTTAAGAAAAGGTTAAATTTACTTAAAAATAAAAAAAGAGCAACGGTGGCAACTCTCGAAGACAGAATTAAGACAGATGTGGAAAAACTGAAACAAAATTTTTATTTTGAAGGTATCGAAACTTATTATTCCTTTTTTGCAGTAAAAAGCTATAGCATTATTGATTATTTGAAAAACCCTATAATTATTATTGATGAACCGAATAGGGTTAGGCAGAGGCATGATAACATTAATTTAGAAGTTTTAGAACATTTTAAAAGTCTTTTAGAAGATGGTTTAGTGCTGCCCGAACAAATAGCTGCACAATTTTCTTATGATGATATTTTGGCAAAAATGGAACCCTGTCAGATTCTCTGTTTCAATGCTTTGCTCAAATCTCTATGGGATTTTAAACCTAAAAAAATAATCAGTTTTGTAACAAGAAGCATGCAACCTTTCCATGGGAAAATAAGCTTATTGGCAGATGACTTAAAGTTTTTTAAGAAACATAATTACAAGGTTTTGGTTCTTGCAGGTGGCAAAGAAAGAGGGCAAAGGCTCACAAGTGAGCTTTGGGATGCAGGAATAGAAGCAATTTTCCGGGAAAAGCTAAATTTTGAATTAGCAAACGGGCAGATTGTCATAATGCCTGGGAATATCAGCGGGGGTTTTGAAATACCCGCCATTAAATATGCAATAATAACTGATATTGAATTATCCGGGGCACCACGTAAAAAAACCTTGAGAAAAAAAGGCAGCAGGGTAAAATTTTTCGGTGACTTGAAAACCGGAGATTATATTGTTCACGAGCATCATGGAATAGGTCAATATATGGGTATAGAACAATTAAAGGTAAATAATATAATTAAGGATTATTTGCAAATACGTTATCGTGGTAATGATAAGCTATACATTCCCACAGATCAATTTGACTTAATACAAAAATATGTGGGCGGAGAAAATGCACCAAAGGTTAACAGACTTTCAGGAGTTGAATGGGCAAAGACCAAAGCAAAGGCTAAAAGTGCCATTTTGGATTTGGCTGTGGAATTGCTTAAGCTTTATGCAGAGAGGAAGAATATGAAGGGCTTTGCTTTTTCTGCAGATACTTTTTGGCAAAAGGAGTTTGAGGATCTTTTTCCATACAACGAAACACCGGGGCAGCTAAGCAGCCTGGAAGAAATAAAATCCGATATGGAAAATGAGAAGGCTATGGATAGATTGCTTTGCGGTGATGTAGGTTATGGTAAAACAGAGGTGGCTTTAAGGGCAGCTTTTAAAGCTATAATGGAAGGTAAACAGGCCTGCATTTTGGTACCCACAACCATACTTGCACAACAGCATTATAATACATGCATTCAAAGGTTTGAGGAATTCCCTATAGAGGTTGGCCTGTTGTCACGTTTTAGAAGCACCTCAGAACAAAAAAGAACAATAAGGGGTCTAAATGACGGAACTGTTGATTTGGTTATCGGAACCCACAGATTACTGCAAAAAGATATCGACTTTAAAGAGCTGGGCCTATTGGTTGTGGATGAAGAACAGCGTTTTGGGGTGACGCATAAGGAAAAGATTAAAAGGCTCAAAAAAAATGTAGATGTATTAACGCTGACCGCGACGCCTATACCAAGGACTTTGCATATGTCTTTAATAGGAATAAGAGATATAAGTGTTATAGAGGAGCCTCCGGAAGACAGATATCCTGTTATGACCTACGTTATGGAATTTAATGAAGAAGTGGTCAGAGATGTTATAATAAAGGAAATCGGCCGGGGAGGACAGGTATATTTTTTATATAACAGAGTAAGAACCATAGAAAAAATAACTGAAAATCTTAGGTCGTTGGTTCCTGAGGCAAAAATAGCCGTAGGGCATGGACAGATGGACGAAAAGATTTTGGAAAATACTATGCTGGATTTTTTTAACGGTGTATTTAATGTCCTTGTATGTACTACAATAATAGAGTCAGGGCTTGATATACCAAATGTAAACACTATAATAGTATGTGATGCAGACAAGTTGGGATTGTCTCAATTGTATCAGCTGAGAGGCAGAGTAGGCAGATCAAATAGGTTGGCTTACGCTTATTTAACCTACCAAAAAGATAAGGTCCTGACAGAACCGGCAGAAAAAAGGCTTCAAGCCATCAAAGAGTTTACGGAGTTTGGCTCCGGTTATAAAATAGCGATGAGGGATTTGGAAATAAGAGGTGCGGGAAATCTGCTGGGGAGAGAGCAGCACGGCCATATGGAAGCAATAGGTTACGATCTATATACAAAATTACTTGAAGATGCCGTAAAACAACTTACGGGTAAACCTATAGAAGAAAAAACAGAAACATCAATTGAGCTTAATATTGAAGGATATATTCCCACATCATATATAAAAGATGAAAATCAAAAGATAGAAATCTACAAAAAAATTGCGGCTATAGACAGTAAAGAGTACTTGTATGATATTGAAGAGGAAGTAGAGGATCGTTTTGGAGATATCCCTATTAGGGTGAGGGACTTGTTGCATGTTGCTTATATAAAATATCTGGCATCCAAGTGCGGTATAGTTTCTGTAGTGCAAAAAGATAAAGTTGTTTTATTAAAACTAAAAAATTCCAGTCAATTAGATGTAATGACAATATCAAAGGTGATAGTTAAATTCGGAGAGAGTTTAACTTTTAATGGCAGTGAGGAACCTTATTTCACACTTAAAATGAAATCGGATAACCCAAGTATTTATCTGAACAATATAATGGAATTCTTGGAATACACATTAGATTTAAAAGAAAAGCATAAAGAAGAAATCGGTTCATATGAAAGGGGTAAAGAACAATGAGGGGTATTAAAAAATATGTAATTCCGGTTGTTATAATTATCGCGCTATCGACACTATGGGGCTGCGGCATGGTTGTTGTTAAAGAGAGTGAAGAGGAAAAGTCCATAGTTGCCAGGGTTGATGGAGAAGCTATTACAAAAGAAGAATTTGATATAATTTTTAATGTTTTTAAAATACAAGAAGAAATGAAACAAGGTTCAGATATCTGGGATAAAACTTATATGGGGAAAAAGTATATAGATTTGGCCAAAGAGCAGGTTTTGCAACAGATGATAGAAGATAAGCTTCAATTAAAAAAAGCTGCCGAATTGAACATAAGTATACCCCAGGAGGAAATTGATGAGGAATTCGATAAATTTAAAAAATTGTTTAATTCTGAAGAAAAATTTGTAGAATATTTAAGCAATCTTGAAATGGAACAGGATTATTTTAAAGAATCAATAAAGAAAAGTCTTATTCTGAACAATTTGAAAGAAAACCTTACTAAGGAAACAGAAATTACAAAAGAAGAGGTTGAAGCATACTATTC
>JAAYKT010000444.1 GCA_012522255.1 Clostridiales bacterium | reverse complement strand
GTCATCCTGAACGAAGTAAAGGATCCTATGACCTTAGTCTATAGTTTATTAACCGTCCCGGGATTTAACCCATCATCCACCCTCCAATCCCGGGGTGGTTTTTTTAAATATTGACTAAACAGTAGATTTTCAGTAGAATAGGTAATAATAATAGTAAAAAGATTCAATGAATTGGAAAAGTATTATAAGTCAATGGCAAAAGCGAGCCGGTGAAGAGTGCGAGTCCGGATGCTATACTTATAAGAAAAAGAGCCTTGGAGAACCTTAATCGGCGTAAACCTGCGTTAAAGGCGTAAGTGGACAAAGCTTGTCAATTAGAGTGGTACCGCGGATACCCCGTCTCTTTATCGAGACGGGTTTTTTGAATAAATGCATTTAACGAACAACAGCACATGGTGCCCATAAGCCGGAGTGAGCCGTACTTGGGCTACATAAGCATTTTTACAGCTATATTTGTATCATTCCGTGGGTAGGGGCGCGCTGTGCCCGCCCGTTAACGGCATCCCTTTATTGATAGGGGCAGAGACCTTGTCTGCCGAAAGGAAATTATAATATTATGATTATAAAATGTTGTAAAGAATATTAGGAGGATATGAAATGGATTTTAAATTGGAAGTGGCAAAAAAGATAAGTGAACAGGTAGATATGGAATTGGAAAAGGTTTTGGATTTGATAGAAATACCACCCCAGTCCAATATGGGTGATTATGCATTCCCGTGTTTTCAATTGGCAAAAATAATGAGAAAGCCCCCCCATATGATAGCTAAGGAATTGGCTGAAAAGTTTGTTGGGGACAATATATTGGAAAAAGCAGAAGCTGCCGGCGGATATCTGAACTTTTTTATAAACAAAGCAGAGTATATGAAATATACGATAAATGATGTATTGGAAAAGGGAATGAATTATGGGAAACAAGCCGGTAATGAGGATAAGACCGTTCTCGTAGAATTTTCATCTCCTAACATCGCAAAACCTTTTCATGTGGGGCATATGTTTAATACCGTTATTGGCAGCGCTATTGAAAAAGTGTTTAGGCATTTGGGTTATAATACTCAAAGGCTTAACCATATAGGAGATTATGGCACCCAATTTGGCAAGCTGATTTCTGCATACAAAAGATGGGGCAATGAGGAAGTAATCAATAAGGATCCCATAAATGAACTTCTCAAGATTTACGTCCGCTTCCATGAAGAAGCGGAAAAAGATTCATCTTTGGAGAAAGAGGGAAGGATGTACTTCAGGCAGTTGGAGGATAACGATTCGGAAGCGGTTGCTATTTGGCAAAAGTTCAAGGATTTGAGCCTAAGGGAATTCAAAGAGCTTTATAGAGTACTTAATATAGAATTTGATTCTTATAATGGTGAGAGTTTTTATAGTGATAAAATGCCGGAAATAATAGAGATGCTTTATGCAAAAGAACTTTTGGTAGAAAGTGAAGGCGCTAGGATAGTTGACCTTAGCGAGTTTAATTTACCGCCTTGTCTTGTAATAAAATCCGATGGTGCAACTATTTATGTAACCAGGGATTTGGCTGCTGCACTGTATAGAAAGAGGGCTTACGATTTTTATAAAAACATTTACGTTGTCGGTGGGACCCAGGCGCTTCATTTCAAACAGGTTTTTTCAATAATGAAATTGTTGGGCTATGACTGGGCAGATGATTGTGTTCATGTGGGCACAGCCTTGGTTAAGTTTGCGGATAAAAAGCTTTCCACAAGAAAAGGCGACGTAATTTTTGCAAAGGACGTAATTGAAGAAGCAGAAGAAAAAACTTTGGAAGTTATAGAAAGCAAAAATCCGAATTTGGCAAACAAAGAGCTTGTGGCAAAGCAAGTGGGGATAGGCGCTATCATTTATACCTTCCTAAAAAACAGCCGGGTAAGGGATGTTGTGTTTAGCTGGGAAGAAAGCCTCAGTTTTGAAGGGGAATCAGGGCCTTATGTCCAGTACAGCTATGTTCGCGGGAACAGTATATTAAACAAAGCAGGCGATTACAATAAAGATCCTGACTTGTCAGTGCTAACTTCCGAAGACGAATTTAACCTTGTGAAACTTTTAGGTTCGATTGATGATGTATTAAGAGAAGCAGCAGAAAGGTTTGAACCTTTTGTAGTTACAAGATATGCAACGGATTTGGCAAAAGCATATAACAAGTTTTATAACAGTCACCATATCTTAAATGCGGAAGAAAAGGTTAAAGATGCGAGATTAGCCCTTACAAGGGCAGTGTGTGTAGTGCTCAAGATTTCATTGGGTATATTGGGAATGGAAACACCTGAAAGCATGTAATAAAAGCCATATAAATTGAATAAGTAAGACATATATGATACTATTATCTGGAATTCAATTTAGGGGGTCTTAAAATGAATCGAATCTTTGGCACTGATGGTGTTAGAGGTATAGCCAATACCGAGTTAGATTCAAAACTGGCATATAACTTAGGGAGGGCAGGGGCTTATGTTTTAACAGAGGAAATACACCACAAACCTAAAATAGCCTTGGGCATGGATACCAGGATATCCTGTGATATGCTTGAAGCTGCCCTTACTGCAGGTATATGTTCCATGGGAGGAGAGGTAGTTTTACTTGGGGTACAACCTACCCCTGCCGTCGCGTATCTAACAAGGCATTATAACCTTGATGCAGGCATTATGATTTCTGCTTCTCATAATTCTTTTGAATATAACGGTATTAAGTTTTTTGATAATAAAGGTTTTAAGCTATCTGACGAATTAGAGGATAGCATACAAGGGGTAATAGATAATGGCCTTTTAAACCTTCCAAATCCAACCGGGGAAGGAATAGGCAGAAAGTTAAAAATAGAAAATGCCACAAGCGATTATATTAATTTTTTAAAAGATATAGTTGATGTAGATTTTAGCGGGATGAAAATTGCATTGGATTGCGCAAACGGCGCATCCTTTGTTGCCGCACCTTTGATTCTCTCAGATTTAGGTGCACAGTTAATAATTATTAATGATAAACCCGATGGTAAAAATATTAATAAAAATTGCGGCTCTACTCATCCGGAAGTATTGCAAAAGGTGGTTTTGGATAATAATGCCCATATAGGTTTGTCTTTTGACGGTGATGCCGATAGGCTTATAGCTATTGATAATGAGGGTAAAATTATTAACGGAGACCATATTATGGCTATATGCGGTAAATTCATGAAGGCTAAAGGAATACTTAAGCAGAATACAGTTGTATCAACCATTATGCGTAACATGGGGCTTGAAACAGCATTGACAAAAGAACATTGCAAATTCTTAAGGACAAAGGTTGGAGACAGATATGTGCTTGAGGAAATGATAAAATATGGCTATAATTTTGGCGGGGAGCAATCGGGACATATTATTTTTCTTGATCATAACACTACGGGAGACGGGATTCTAACAGCCCTTAAGCTTTTGGTAATAATGAAAGAGACGGGGATTAAACTTTCCGAGTTGAGGTCGATTGTAAAAGAGTTACCCCAGGTCTTAGTTAATGCCAAAATAAAAAATGGGAATAAAAATAAATACATAAATGACAGCGATATAAAAAGTGCTATAG
>JAAYKT010000443.1 GCA_012522255.1 Clostridiales bacterium | reverse complement strand
ATATATTATATTACATTGACTTTATAACTCCACATCCAATACGTTTACCAGAGTCACCTGATGGTTGAGTTCTATAATCATCAGGATTTTGATGAATGATTACGGATCTATTTATTATATCTTTAGGTTTAAATTTATTTGTAAAAAAGCTCATACGTGCATATCCATTATTAGAAAACAACACAGGAAAATCTCCGGCATGATTTCCATGGGGTTGTTTGTTGGGATTGTAATGGCTTCCAGCAGATTCGTAAGGATTCGCTGGATCTTCTATTTCACACACACCATATTCATGAATATGAAATCCAAAGGGACTTATAGGTGCATTACCATTAGTTGCAGGTTGGTATAGGGGAAGTCCCCATACTTCAACATAGACTTCAGTGCCGCCTTGGACACTATGAAAGAATATATTGCCAGTTAAATTGGGGGCGTATATACTACCAGTAAATTGAGCGTAGGCCTTATTAATTTCATAATACATAAAAAAACCTCCTTTTAACATAATATGCAGCTGGGAGTACAAGGTGAAAAGTTATTAATATTCATCCAGTTTCCTTTGACATTCTTTTTTATGCGCATTTCATAAAGAACACGAATTAATCATGGATAAAAATTATGCTCATAATCTCATAGCATACCAAGCAAAATTTTTTGGGATATTGCCATTCATCCATCTGTATTAATTTATTCAGCTAATACTGAACTGTGCATCATCCAAAAGGTCTTTAGTCCGTGGGGTGTCATCATCTAAAGGCATATCTATAATTCGCCATGTCTTACCTTTTTCATTAGGATAAAAGTCAGGGTGGTAGTATAAAAGCTTTATGCTGTCCAAAGTGAGATGCTCCTCCACTTGAAGTATACAGTCAAGGACAATAGGGGTAAGGATTTCCTTTATATGTTCATCATTGGGGAGATTAGAATTTTCATAGTCCGCATAATCGAATCGTAGATAGGCTATGGGGGTCATGGGATCGTCATAATTCCAATATACATTGCAAGCAAGAAATCTATAGTATCTATTACCCGAAACATAAGTGCGATGCAATCTGGATAGCGTATCTGTCACACCAGCTTCTTGCAAAAACACCTCACTGCGATAATTGTCGCCTACGCTATTTCGGTTGGGCATAGTAGAGATATAAATTTTTTCCTCTCCCAAATAAACCTCTGTTTCAAATACACTGTTCACTGGATTAAAGACTGTTTTTTCAATGATTGCCTCTGGGTATATCACATTGCAATAATCCTTTACTATATCTCGCGCCATTATCCTTCCAAAGCCCAAGGGAAAACCAACCATGGCTGATGATGCCAGATAAAGTATCAGGAAAATTGCGGCGATGATAAAACGGGCTTTTAGTCCCTCTGCTTTATGTGTCTGCATCGTGCTTCCTCATCTCCTATAAATCAAATATAAATAATCTTTTTGTCCATTAACCACGACAATCTTCATGGTTACATTTCTCCTTTTTATATGTCACCAACAGCTCCCAGTTCTAAGGCCTTTCTCTTTCGCCGGAGTTTTATTGGCATTAACACTAAACCCTGATATGATAAAATTATATCAAATTAGGTAAGTTAAAGTATCATTAATCGGTAGGCTCCAAAGCAGCATAATCAATATGATATTTTATCCTCTCATTGTCAAAGACAAAGGTTTTACTGTAAGCAATGATTGTATTTCTTGTAATAAATGTACCCTGAATTGCCCTTTAAATAATATTGAACTGATTTCTGGAAAGCCTATCTGCCTCGGCCACTATAACATTTAATTCTCCATCCTATTTAAAGTTACCACAACAATTTCAGGCCTATTAAATATCCTTATTGGTATTACGCTATTACCTAAGCCCCTGCTGACAATCATTGTTGAATCATCCCGCTTATATGCTCCACTTGTATACTTTGGAAACAGTCCTTGGTCCGGAGCTATAAGTCCTCCTATAAAAGGAATTCTAAACTGTCCTCCATGCGCATGTCCCGTAAATATAAGGCCTATTTTTGTTTCGCTATATAAATGGAATAGTTCCGGTCTGTGGCAAAGCAAGATTTGAAAAGCTGAACTATCCTTCATATTTTCTAAGTTATCTTTTAGTTTAGTGGTGTTTGTACCTTCCAGATAATTGGATGTTAAAAAATCAGGATCCGACAAACCCAGTATTTCTATTTGTGCCGAATTTCTTAACAATTTTTCTTTCGTGTCATCAAGTATGTGAACATCAAAATCACGAAGGCTTTCGCTAATATTCTCATAATCACCGGACCAGGCTTCATGGTTGCCGGAAATATAGTATACCGGGGCAATTTTTACTGCACCTTTAATAAAAGCCATTGCTATATTTAGGTTGTATTTTCGCCTGTCTATAAGATCTCCTGTGATAATAATTATATTTGGATTAGCTTCATTAATTCTTTTTAATAACCTCATTTGATCCTGTCCAAACTGTTTATTATGCAAATCTGAAATGTGCACAATCCTGTACCCATTAAACTCCTCAGGTATTTTTGTATTAAAATAATCAATTTGTGCTGTAGTTATGTCATTATTTTGCCATATGCAAAACAGCACTGTTAAAGTTAATACTGCAATCCATTTAAATATAATTCTTTTCCCATGCATTATATACAATTCCTTTGATTTATTAAAATCCAGATAATAATAGAAAGATCCAAGCCTCATGTTGAGCTACCGGCATAGAAGATACTAAAATGAGTCTTTCATCCCTCATTGAAGCATATACGTCTGCTTAGAGACAACATTTTAATAGCCCATTTCCTTCAATATCCTTGATAATGTTGCTAAACGTTCCCCAATTAACTCATCGTCATCGCTTAAGGCTTGACTGAATAGTTTTATATCTTCCTTTATTTTTTCGTTATCTGTACATACTGCCACTGTCATTGCATCCCCTTGCAACCCTATTCTGTCTATGATTGGCTTTGCTTCATTATATAAATTCTCATATCTATAAGCCTCTTGAAAGTGCAATTTAGCACGGCAAACTAAGATTGCCAGATCAATTACCCGATGTAGAGGCAACTCTTCCGACTGCCTTGACCATTTTTCACCTGTATATCTCCAAACCTTAGCGGAAATATCTACCTTTCCTCTGTCATTCCATTGCGCCAATCCAAGGGAAAGCCCCTTTGCATCCGTATTGTATGCATACCTTCCATCGACATTTTCGTAGTTTTCTGATACAATAACCGGCTTATGTTTTAATGTAGTGGGTATTTTCATTTCATAACCTCCAAACTTACTTAATTACTAATCTACTAAATTACTAATTAAATTATATCTGATGTATTTTTTTATGTCAATAAAAATTTAAAACCCCTGGAGAAAAATCACTCTTCCCCGAGGTCATTTAAAATATTATAATAAAATCATATCAGATTAGTTATGTTATAAATACTGACAGGAGGAAATTTATGGTTTTCTATTTTAGTGGTACCGGCAATAGTAAGTATGTTGCTGAACAGATTGCTAATTATATTAATGATAAAATAATTCCTATAAATGATTTAATAAAAAATAACAAGGAAAGCATGTTTAAATCTGAAGCTTCTCTAATTTTTGTTGTGCCGACCTATGCTTGGCGCATTCCTAAAATTGTGGAACAATGGATAAGAAAAACAAAATTTGAAGGTAATAATGATGTTTATTTTATACTTACCTGCGGCGGTTCTGTTGGGAATGCAGGTTTTTATGCAAAAAAGCTTTGTAAAGAAACGGGACTTAATTTCCGTGGTCTTGCACCTATAATCATGCCCGAAAATTATTTGGCTATGTTCCCCACTCCTGATAAGTATCAGTGCCAAACAATAATAGAAAAATCCAAACCCTATACAGAAATTCTGGCCAAACTGATACAAAAAGGAGAGGGTTTTCCCGAATCTAAAGTATCATTAATCGGGAGGCTTCAAAGCAGCATAATTAATATGATATTTTATCCTATTTTTGTCAAAGACAAAGGTTTTACTGTAAGTAATGATTGTATTTCTTGTAATAAATGTGCCCTGAATTGCCCATTAAACAATATTGAACTAATTTCGGGAAAGCCCGTTTGGAAGGGGAATTGTACCCACTGCATGGCATGTATCGCATGCTGCCCCACTGAAGCCATTGAGTATAAAAGTACATCTAAAGGCCGTCATCGTCATTATATAATGGAATAAAGTAAAAAAATTATGCTGTTAGCACTTTCCTTTGATATAGATGTTGCTAACTCAGTACCCCATTTGGCAACATCTAATGTTGTAGTAAAATATATATGATTTTTTATCTTGATACTATATGGCAGCAAAACCTTCTGTCCTCGATGGGGGCTCTACTAAGATTATTATATTTTAAACCTGTAACCTGCCCCCCATACGGTTTCAATATATTGCCCGCCGGCGCAGCTTGCTTCAATCTTTTCCCTTATCCTTGCTATATGTACGGTTATAGTGGATACATCGGAGAAAAAATCATAGCCCCAAACCTTTTCGAGGAGTTGTTCTTTGCTGAAAACTATATTGGGATTTTCCGCCATAAACAAAAGTAAATCGAACTCCTTTTGCGTAAGGAATATTTCCTTATGGTCTATATAAATTCTTCTGTCCCTTTTGTCTATAGACAGTGACCCGACAGTTATAAGTTTCATTTTGGAGCTTACATTGAATCTTTCATAGGTCTTTATATGGCTATTTACCCTGGCTACCAGTTCCCCCATACCAAAAGGTTTGGTTATATAGTCATCAGCCCCTAAATTAAGTCCTTTTATTTTAAATAATTCATCAGATTTTGCGGATACAATAAGTACAGGTACTTCTTTTATATGAGATATTTCCTTTAATATTTGAAAACCATCCTTCTCCGGGAGCATCAGATCTAATATAATTAAATTGAAATCTTCATTTTTTATACACTCAAGACCTGTATTACCATCAAAAACACATTTAACCTCATAGCCGCTCATTTCTAAATAGTCTTTTTGTATTTCAGATATACTCTTATCATCTTCTATAATTAAAACTCTTTTCACACTACCACTTCCTCTTTCCTTACCTTCTTTAGAGATATCATAACAGAAGCTCCTTTACTTTCTTCACTGATTATCCATATACGTCCGCCCAAGCCCTTTACAATTTGTTCTGCAATTGCGAGACCTAAACCGGATGAGCCCTCTATCCCCCTTGCAGTATCCAATCTGTAAAATCTTTCAAAAACATGGGGCAAATCCTCTTTGCTTATGCCCCTTCCGTTATCTTTAAATTCTGTAATAACTGAAGTACATGTTTCTCTTAAAATTAGCCTGAGCTGACCAGTATCGGCTTCGATGCTTTTTTTGGCATTATCCATAATATTTTGAACCACTCTATTAAATTTTTCTATATCTATCATAACAAAGGATTCAGTAGTTAACCTATTTTCAGATATTATTGTTTTATTCTCTTTCAAAAAATTTTCCTTATGGTCAAGGATGCAGCCTTTAATGTATTCACTAATGGAAACCTTTTCCTTTTTGAATACCATTTGGTTTAAATCAAGCTTGGAATAAAGCAGCAAATCCTCAATCATTGTATTTATCATCTTTGTTTTTTCAATAGCTTTTAATAAATAGTATTCTTTTTTCTCCTTAGTATCAGCAATTCCATCTAATATTCCGTCTATATATCCTCTTATAGATGTTACCGGAGTTTTTAAGTCATGGGAAATACTTGATATCAGAAACTTTCTGTTGTCGTCTATCTTTTGCTGATAATGTATACTGTTTTTCAGCTGAAGGCGCAATTCCTCTATGGCGGTTCCAAGTTCCCTTATTTCTCCCCACCCACTATCTGTAATTGCTCCTTCAAGTTCACCGGTTCTCAAGTTCTCCATCTCTCTTGTTAAATCAATGATCGGGTTTATAATATTTTTCATATTTCTCTTTTGTACAAGCATGCTGCCTGCAAAAAAGACTATAAAAAAAATAATAAAAAGAAAAAACGTGAGAGATTTATAGTAATAAGAAATATCTATAACCCGGTTAACAATAATTATCTTATAGTCCATTCCATCTTTCATGAAATTTTCTACTTTTATTTTATATCTATTGCCCTCATATTCAAAATAACTATTTTCAATACTCACATTCATTAATATTTCTTTAACCTTAAGCATGGTAAGATCTTCGCTGTTATATACAATATTATCCCTTTCCATAACAATAATAGGTGTTTGTCCCATGTCTCTATAAACATGGGATTCCTTTAATAATTTATAAGAATAGTTATATAAAAGGCCCAAGGAACCTGTGATAATAATAGCGCTAAGAAGAATTGATATATTTTGTACCATAAACCTTTGTTTTAGCTTCATACAATCATCCTAAATATCCTTTCTTTCAAACAAATAAGAGCTCCCCACTATTAGCATTATACAATAGCCAAGCAAGATTAGTAAAACCCTGAGAATTTTACTGAAATTTATATAGCTTCCCAAAACCAGCCTGTACCAATCAAAATTAGACGTAAATAAAAAACTCCTAATTTGGGGAAAAACCAAGCTTAAACCGTTTAGCAGCAGAAACATAAAAATAGAAAACATAAAAGCGGAAGTCGTTCCTTTAGCTATATTAGAAATTAATATAACAACTAAGGAAAAAACAAAGATTGGCATAAAAGCCATAGTATAAGATACAAATATTCTCAATAGATTTGGCATATCTTTATTAATGATTATTGAGGCAATAATTGATATAATCATGACAAAATATAAGCTACCTATGATTAAAGTTGCGGCAGTAAGAATTTTACTTAGAAATACCTTAAATCTTGATGCGGGACCGGTTAGAGTAAGCTTTATTGTAAGATCTGCAAACTCGCCTGCAAACATATCTACACATAAGAATATAGCGAAAAGGGGGAAAAGAGAGTAAACGAGTATACTCAGAACCATTATTGAAAATTCTGAGCTGCCTGTTATCCTTATCCCTGAAAGATTATTCAGCAAATAAACCCCTATCGTTGACCCTAAGACGAATAAAAACGAAAGTACCATTAATACAGATAACTTTTTCCTTTTTAATATCTTAATCATTTCATTTATATAAGCTGCTTTAAGAAGCTCCATTTATATCAACCTCGCTCAAATAGTAATTCTCTAAGGATGAATAATCCCTTAAGATATCTTTTGTGTCTTTGACGGCCAAAAGCTGTCCATCATATAAAATTCCAACCTTCTCACATATGAGTTCTATATCGTGAATTAAGTGACTGGATATAAAAAAGGTTGTATTCTTCTCCTTTGATAGGTTTGTTATAAGTTTTCTCATCTGAAACATACCCTCTACATCCAGCCCATTAAAAGGCTCGTCCAAAATTAAAATGTCTGGATTCGCCAGAAATGCCATAGCAATACCAAGCCGCTGTTTCATCCCCAGGGAATAGTTTTTTATTTTTTCATTCTTATATTTTAAAAGCCCTGTAATATTTAAAGTTTTGTCTATTTCCCTGTTATCAAGACCATTATAAAACCTACCCCTCAATTTCATATTTTCATAAGCTGTCAAATAAGGAAATGGAACTATTTTTTCTATCATGCAGCCAACATTTTTCATTGCTTGTTCATAATCCTTTGAAATACTGTAGCCATTTATTCTAACATCCCCTGTATCTGCCTTCATAAGCCCTACCATAATCTTCATTGCCGTAGTTTTCCCTGAACCGTTGGGACCAAGGAAGCCAAATATTTTTCCTTTAGAAATCTCTATATTAATATCTTCTATTCCACGGCTATTTTTATACTTTTTTGATAAATTTTCTATTACTATCGCTGTATCCAATGCTGTTCCTCCTTTAAAGCTGTTTAAAGGTGCAAAGTTAAGAACCCTCTGCACCTTCGGCTTCTATTCAAATATCCTTATAAAATTATTATCAAAGCCATCTACATTATTTGTATAGGAATAACCCCCGTTTT
>JAAYKT010000442.1 GCA_012522255.1 Clostridiales bacterium | reverse complement strand
CCTGTTCAAACTTCATATCGGTGTTAAGTAAAGTCTCATATCCCTCACGGCCACCCCAGAAAACATAACCTTTACCACCTAGTTTTACTGTAAGATCCAAGGCTTTTTTTATCTGAGCTGCTGCAAAGCAAAATACATCAGCGGAATTTGTGCTTCCGGCACCATTCGTAAAACGTGGGTTAGAGAACATATTTGCTGTACCCCAAAGAAGCTTTTTGCCTGTAGCCTCCATTTTGGTCTTTATATAGTCGCTGATGTCGTCAAGACGTTTATTTGTTTCTTCAATAGTGTCTGCTTCAGGAACAAGGTCTATATCATGGAAGCAAAAATATTCAATCCCGAGCTTATCCATGAATTCAAAGCCTGCGTCAACTTTTGCCTTAGCATGCTCCATAGTGCCTGTTGTAGCAGCCCCAAAGCTTTTATCAGCTGGTCCATTAAATCCGAACATATCGGAACCGGTTGCACAAAGATTATGCCACCATGCCATTGCAAACGGTAGATGCTCCTTCATTGTTTTACCTAAAATAATACGATCAGGATCATAATATTTGAATGCTAAAGGGTTTGTACTTTTTGCCCCTTCGTACCTGACCTTTGGAAGACTCTTGAATATTTCTGCCATAATCCCACTCCTTTTTATAAGTCACTATATTTATTTTCCGTGCCCGTGCACAGTATACTATTATTTTACATGGCCGCTTTGCTTATGTCAATCAGTTTTATATAAGTTTGAACTAAGTTTTATGTTATCCTGGGTGGAGCCAAGAATCTTTTATAAACCGAGAAGCGAGACAAGGGGACAGGTACCTTGTCCCACTCCATGTCTCACTTACCGTACCCGTGCACGGTTGACAAAATTGTAGCTCGCATGTTATTCTCAGACAAGAGTGAAAATAATTATTTAGTGGCAGGGAAATATGGCAACAATCAAGCAGATTGCAAGTTTAGCGGGAGTTTCACGGGGAACCGTAGATCGTGTACTGAATAACCGTGGCACCGTAAATCCTGAAACAGCGGCGAAGGTCCGTGAAATTGCGGCTCTTCTGAATTATACACCTAATAAATTAGGCAAAACATTATCTATTAAAAAGAAAAACATTAAGTTTGGATATATTTTATTCGGTAGCACAAATGAAAATCCGTTTTTTGATGATGTGGTGGCAGGTATTGAGAAAAAATCAAAAGATCTTATGGAATACGGTATATCGGTGGACACCCGTTTTTCACAATTCAGAAACCCTTCCAATCAAGTGAAATTGATGGATGAGCTTGCGGAATCAGGGATAAACGGTCTTGCTATTACACCAATTAATCACCCCAATGTTGCAAAAAAAATCAAAGAGCTTTCAGATAAGGGTATCCCTGTTATCACTGTCAATACAGATATAGAGAATTCCGGTCGGCTTGCGTATGTCGGGAGCAATTATCTCGAGAGCGGAAAAACAGCCGGTGGACTTTTGAGGCTTTTCACCGGGGACAAAGCAAATGTGGGCATTATAGTCGGTTCCATGGATATTTTGTGTCATTCTGAAAGGGTAAACGGATTTAAACAGGTCTTAAAGGGATACAGCCGTGAAATTAATATTGTAGACATCGTTGAAAACGGCGATGATGATTTTATTAGCTTCGAAGTAACCAAAGCCCTTCTCAAAAATCACCCTGAAATCGACTCATTATATTTGGCTTCGGCAGGGGTATATGGTGCTTGTCGCGCTGTTAAATCAGTAAATCTCGGTAAGAAGCTTAAAATTATAAGCTATGATTGTGTTCCTACGACAAAATTGCTTATAGAGGACGGAACAAT
>JAAYKT010000441.1 GCA_012522255.1 Clostridiales bacterium | reverse complement strand
TGTACAAACATCCCCCCTGATCCGCAGCAGGGGTCTATGTTCTTACTGTCTTTGATAAAATGCAAATAAGCGGTTCTTCCCCTATTGTCGGTTGGTAAAGGGGCAAAAACCGCTTGATTCAAAGGCTTTCTGCGGTCATTGGCTAACTGCGAAAGCCTTTTATTTCGTTTATAGATTATGCTCTGCAAGGTTATATGGCTTGCCACTGATTCCATCATTATAGTCTTTGCATCCCCTCTTGGTAGGCATCTGTAGAATAATTAAAAGGTATAGGCAAAATTAAAAGGTTATAATTCACTTTGGAATGTGAATTCCTCTACGATTCGCTCTACATATGCTAATCTGCCGTGTCCAAGCGTTGCGTAATACACAGCATGTTTACTGCAGGCAGCAACAGCCTTTTGAAGAGCAGGCACACCATAATCTTCTTGGATATGCTCTAAAAAATATCTTGTTGAATATTCGTTAAGTGTTCTGGTATATTTTTCACCATTCATCATGGCTAAAAAGTTCGTTATATAGTCTCCAGCAGAACCTACGTTCATGCCAGTACGCCGTACAATTTCATCTTTACCTTCACTACGTCCAACAGAACCTTCAAATACCTTTTTGGAAACTTCATATGCAACCGCTGTCATTTCGCTGGTAAGAACTGTGCTTTCGGAAACGCCTGTTGATTGATTGGCGTTGATATCCACTTTTTCTAAAGCTATTTTCAATTTATCAAACTGAGAAATTAGCCATTTGAAATGTTGATGATATAATTCAGGGTTATGAATATCCGCTTCAATTGAATGGAGGATTCGCTTTGCTGTACTTGTTTTGCGGCTTGTATACCATTCAAGAGGAAACCCATAAGCATTTTCAATTTCTATCTTTAGAGCCTCCAATCGTGCAAAATCCTCGGGGAGATAAACATATAACCCAATTCGCAATATTTTTTTACTTAATAGTTGAAAAAATATGTGGTAATCCCTGTTGCCTATTGTAACGTCATACCAATCGTCAGTAGAAGGTTTACGTGAAGCTATATCTTCATCACGCCCATTTTTCCTGCAGTAGTTTACAAAATTGCTCCAGAAATCCAAGCGGAGATAGTGGCGTTCGGGTCGCTCTCGAGTAGGACCCGGTAAGTTTTGCCCTTTTATGGAGATATTTTCATCTTCTTCAGGTAATTCCGGTATTTCTGCACGGTCATCGTTCACAAACTCAATGTGAAGCAAATTTATTTTTTGCTCATCAGTAAGCGTAAGTCCCCACCTTGAATCCATAAATTCAAGCAGTTTAATTCCACGATTCCATATATTTATAGCAGTCCAGTCTTGCACTGCTGCTACCTCGATTTCTGAATGTGAGCCGTTCAAATACCCTCTGCGACCTGAAGAGGACGGATTCTTTTTATCAGGGAAGCTATCATTTTGTAGTGAAGAATTTATACTTTGCGCAAGCGGCAGCAAATTACCTAAAGATGCTGATAATAGTTTGACCTCATCATTAGTGTACTGACGGAACTGGTTACGCCAGTACCATTTTGTCGGTGTCTGAGGTAGAATATGTTCAATTGTTACCTTATCCTTTTCAACCTTTGTAAATAGATTCCAGTCTACTTTCTGCAGATTGTTGTGTGTAGACAGTTCATATTCATACTCATATAGGAAATATCTGAGGTCGCGCCAACCGTAGAATCCTTTGCCAGAATCGAAACGCCTGTCAGTGCGTGTTATGAAGTTAGCGGTGATAGCGGTTAGATCTTTATTAACCGTCGTAATTAAATCCGCAGTCACTAAGATAAGAGTAGTACTGCCTCGCAGGATATCCCTCGCCTTATTGTAATAATCGCTGCTTTTGTAACTCGTATTAAAGCCACCAACACGGAAGGACAGAAATATAAACTGCTCTATCGCTTGAAAAAGTGCAATGCGTTCTTTGGTAGTTGTTTCATTCGCTGTTGCAAGTGCAACAGCTACAAGTGGACGGAAATATCCAATGCTCACTCGGTTTAATTTGTCTATCCATACCTTTTCTCCATCTGTAAGACTAATACTCTCATTTGGGAAATAGCTGTAGTACCAATATTCAGCCAATGCCTTTAAGCTGTTTACATAGTCACTAATCTCCATCGGCGCAAGCTTGCTGACCAGAACAGCTTCTGGTTCAATAGTATCATCAGCCACATCATCATCCTCAGAAGTTTCAAACCCAGGCAAGGGCTCAGATGCTTCTGCTTCTGTAGCAACAGTGAACTTCTCAAAGACATTTTTCGCAGAGAACTTGCTCAATAGAAAGCGAATGTAATCATCTCCGCGCTTCCGTGAATATTGAAAATATGTAATCCAGTGCGCTCGGAGAAAATCGTCATCAGATAGTGGAGCGTCCTGATTTCGTCCAAGTTGGTAATACACTTCTTTCCATGCATCATTGATATTCTTCCGAAGCTGTTCTTTATCGCGTGTATCAAGCTGGTTATCGTCGAAAAGGGTAGTAAGATAAATGAGGCGGTTTTTTAGTAATTCTAAATTAGTTAACTTTTTACCTCGGTTATTCATAGTTTCAAATGCGACGAAAACGTCATAATCATCCTCTATCTCATGGAGATTAAACATAAGGTGTAATGTTAGTTTCTTATATAGTCGTTCAATGCCGTCTATACCCTCTCGTTCAAGCATTGCACGAAGGTTATCGGCAAAAAAACTTTTTGCGTATTTCAGATTCTTTGTATAATAGGTCTCAAAAACTGCACCCCCAAAGGGCTCCTCAAACACTTTATACTTAAGGTAATCGGAACTTGGGTTATCAGTCTCGTATCCGAACAGATATGTTGTTACAATATTCTGGGGAGGGCGCTTGCGAAGAACATACTTCGCCTTAATGTCCTTAAGTGATTCGTATCCAAGGAATATTTCCTCATCTTGCTTATCTTTGTTATCTGGAGCATTTTTAACAAAGGCGATTATTTCATACATAAGAATAGAAAATGTAGTCAGACGTTGTTGACCGTCTACAACATGGAAGGGCTTATATCCAATATCAAGTAACCACTCATCATCATGCCATGAACGTGTCTCTTTACGGTTGACAGCTTTGAGGGAAAGCAAGCCTGTATAATGATATCTATCCTCGTGTAGATTCAGCAAATCCTCCCAGAAATCAGCGAGTTGCTCATGCTTCCATGCATAGCCTCGCTGATAATCAGGTATGCGGAATAGTCTATTTTGAAAAAGTACTGATAATGATTGAAGTTCGTTCGCCATATATCCTTCTCCTTAAGCAACTAATCGCATAGCGTTGGTATTAATCGTTTCTATGACACTCCTAATGCGATGAAACGCATCAAGGTTATCATCAAAGATTTCAAAAATGTCTGCCCCACCAGCAAACTCATCTTCCTTCATATCTTCAGGCGTCAAAGTTCCCCATCGAGTAATCCATTCAATAATATGGCGAACAAAGGTGATTTGCTGTTCAGTAAATAACTGATTTTCGAGAAACTCCGAAAACGCAGTTAAAGCAGCTTCATGTGATAAACCGGTAATGCCACGTATAAAGCGGCCTAAAGACACACCGTTTGCAGCTGCCTCATATTCCTATTCAGTCCCCACTTCATGCCAAAACACTTTCTCTAGCTTGGTCTGCCCCCAGTCTTTGTACCAACCAGTGAGTTAGTAAAGACCGTTTCCTGGCACCCGCATTCCTTCATAGGCTTGGCCACATCGTAACACAGGATGCCGAGGCGCTCAAGGG
>JAAYKT010000440.1 GCA_012522255.1 Clostridiales bacterium | reverse complement strand
GGATAGGTATATACTCAATCTTGTAGGAGATGGGGAACTTCTGGCGGAATACAAGAATAAAGTGCAAAGTGCGGGGTTGGAATGTTCTGTAAAGTTTTGGGGAAAGATAAAAGATATCAAGGACGCATATGCCCAGACCGATGTTTTAATTTTGCCCTCGATTTGGCCAGAAAACCAGCCGGTCACTATTACTGAAGCAATGGCCGCGAAAATCCCTGTAATTGCTTCAAACTGTGGCGGGATTCCGGAATTGGTGGAGGATGGAGAAACTGGTCTTCTCTTTGAACCAGGAAATGATCTGGATCTTGCGCGAAAGATGTTGGATATCATCCAGGATCCTGAAAAAATCCGATCTTTTGGAGAGAACGCATATCAAAAAATAAGGGCCAACACCAGCGATAATCAAGTGAAGAAGATTCTCGAACTTTACGATCACATAAACTCGTCAAGTGCTGAGCAGATTGGAAAGCAAAACTTAGTCCTTTGCTATGGTAGTCACATCGATCTTGATTGTATTGATGCAATTAATAGGTTTTCGCAGAGTTCTGAAAATGGCGATTGGCGATTCGTTATGTTTGACTGGCTTCAGGACGATCAGATCAAAGCAGGTGCCGTATTATGGGTTGTAGACAAGTCTATTGATGGCAAATCTCTGTTTGCAGGGCTAAAATATAAACTTCCATTGCTTGTCCCTGAAGAAAATGATGAGTTAAGGCGATTCTGTGTAAAATACAATTGTGGACTGTACTACCAGAATGCTCACGAGGCAGAAGAGGTTCTCCGGTATTTACTGAATAACGAGAGGATACGAAGTAACATCGCAGCTAGTGGATATAAAGTTTATTGTTCGTCGAATAAATTGAGGTTGCCGAGTTAACATGGAACGAATTGAATTAATTGACTATTTAAAGGGGTATGCTATTATTCTTGTAGTGCTAGGTCATGTTATCGTTTTCTCAAATCCCACGGAATTTACACAAAGTCAATTATTTACTTTCGTTTATTCTTTTCACATGCCACTGCTTCTGTTTTTAAGTGGATATCTTGTGTGTCAAAAGCCAATTGGCTCAAAAATAGAGTTTATCTTTAAAAAGTGTAAGGGACTCATTTTACCGTATCTTACTTGGCTTTTCATATCAATACTGATTGCCAATAGTTTTGTTTTTGATAATACTGTGATAAATTACATGATAAGTCATCTTATAGTCTACGACAACATTTGGTTTTTGCCAGTACTGTTTATCTCTTTTATTATCTTACTGGCCTACATTGCTTGTAATAATTTCCTGAAACCCTATAAATTAGGGTTTGCCGCATTAATGACATTTGGTGTCATGTACCTTATTGCATGGAGCGTAGAACCCCCAGTTCAGGGATTGTATTTAATAAGGTGGTTCTCACCATTTGTTTTAATCGGTTATATCGTAGCGGAGAATAAATCGTATGTCCTAAAAAAGCCGTTATTCCCGTTGGCTGCGATAACATTCGCGTTATTGCTGTCCTCTTGGAATAAATATGTTATATATTTTTCAAATGCAAATTGTTATGATCTAGTTGTTGATTTTATTCTGGCTCT
>JAAYKT010000439.1 GCA_012522255.1 Clostridiales bacterium | reverse complement strand
GTTTTATGTTATGTGTTTAAATCCAATACAATTGTTTGGTTTGTGGAATGAGGGGTATGCTTTGGATACCCATGTAATTTCAAGTATTCCTGTTGGTGAGGATGTATATGGCAATATGCAATTTGACACCCAACGAAGCCAGATTGGTGAGTTAATGTTTGGTCTGAAATATAGAGGCATGCTTGGAAATTTGTCAAAAATAATGGAATTAATCTCACCTTTTTTATTAAAATGGAGTGCTTTGAAAACAATAGATGCGATTATGCCTGTTCCGCCAACAAATCAGAATAGAGCTTATCAGCCTGTTTATGAACTGGCATTAGAAATCTCTAAGGTGCTAGGTAAGAGTTATTTTGATGGCATCTTATTTAAAACTTCTTTTTCTCAGTCAAAACAATTGGGAGATAGTGATAAGCAGCAGATTTCCGGAACAATAGGAAAGGCTAAAATGGCTACGAAAAGACACAATATGTTACTCGTTGATGATATCTATGATTCCGGTGCCACTGTGCAGGAATGCGTTAAAGTATTAAAAGCCGATCCAAAGGTGGAAAACATATATTTATTAACAATGACAAAAACAAAAGGGTGATTTAAATGAATGTTTTCGTTGCTGGACCCAGGGTTTTAAAATCTTTAAATGAGGATGTAAAGCACCGGCTTGTGAGTCTTAAAAATAAAAACATAACGGTGCTCGTAGGCGATGCAAACGGCATAGACAGATTGACACAGCAACATTTTTCTGACCTGAATTACAAAAATGTGATTGTTTATGCCAGTGCCGGAAAAGTACGAAATAATATTGGAAACTGGAAAGTTAAAAATGTAAAGGTTGAAGACAATCTAAAAGGATTCAATTTTTATGCCGCTAAAGATATACAAATGGCCGAAGATGCAGACTATGGTTTTATGATATGGAACGGAAGAAGCAAGGGTACATTGAATAATATGATTAATCTTTTGAATAGAAGCAAAAAGGTGTTATTATATTTTGCTCCAAATGGGCATTTTTATAACATAGAAGCCCTTGATATGCTTGAAAAGTTTTTAAACTCCATGTGTCATAGGGAGGTTTTGGATACTTATCATAATCTTACAGGGAGTGATGTTAAGCAAATATCATTCAGTAACATGCATTAGGGCTTTGCATACCCTTTTGGTGCGAGCGTAATCTCCATTGGCAAAACCAAAGCTACTATTTGTATAAGTATTCCGAAAAGATACAGAAAGATTAAAAGAGTATTGTCTCGGTCTTTTCTTATATTTGGTGCAATAAATTCCGCCGGAGACTGGTTAGTTTGGAGAAAACTGAAAATATTTTCAAACTAATTCTACCCCCAGCAATGCCTTTTTATACAAACCGCGGAAAAACTGCGGAAGTTTTTTGCATTAAAGTGAGCTATAAAGAGCGCAAGCGAATTTCACCATAAGCAACCTTGCAGGTTTTAAACAGGCTTATGGTATAATGAGGGTAAGCGAATTTCACCATAAGCAACCTTATGGATTTTAAACAGGCTTATGGTATAATG
>JAAYKT010000438.1 GCA_012522255.1 Clostridiales bacterium | reverse complement strand
GCTATGTGCCATATGAAATGAGACGAACATGAGAAAATATTTTTTTATAGAAGGAAAGTAGAACTTTCCTTCTATAAATAGACATTCTTATATTATTTTGATGTTATTCAATGCAATAAAATCTCTTTACTCTATTTAATTTTTTCAGTTCGTTTTATCTTTTATTTCTTTTTCTATTTTATTTATGAAATCCTCGAGGTTCATGCTCCCTATATCTCCCTCTTTTCTATCTCTTACCGACACCGTCGAGTTTTCTACTTCTTTGTCTCCAATGATAAGCATATATGGTATTTTCCTTAGTTGTGCCTCTCTAATTTTATAACCGACTTTTTCTCCCCTATTGTCGGATTCTACCCTTATATCAAACGATTCAAGCTTTTTAGCCAAATCATCCGCATATTCATATTGTTTTTCCGATATAGGTATAACGATGACCTGCAAGGGAGCCAACCAAGTCGGAAAAGCACCCGCATATTGTTCAGTTAATATAGCTATAAATCTTTCTATACTTCCATATATTGTTCTATGCACCATTACAGGTCTATGCTTTTCTCCGTCAGCACCTATATAAGTAAGCTCAAAACATTCAGGCATTTGAAAATCCAATTGAATTGTTCCGCACTGCCATGTACGTCCGATACAATCCCTAAGATGAAAATCTATCTTTGGTCCGTAAAATGCCCCATCACCTTCATTAACTTTAAATTTAACATTTTTAGCCTCCAATGCTTCTCTGAGCGCCTCAGTGGCGACTTGCCAATCCTCATCGGAACCCATAGCGTTTTCGGGTTTTGTTGATAATTCAACAAAATAATCAAAACCAAATATTTTGTAGAAATAATCCACTAAGTCAATAACACCTATTACTTCATCTTTAATCTGTGAAGGCATCATATACAGATGAGCATCGTCCTGAGTAAAGCACCTTACTCTCATAAGTCCATGTAATGCACCGGACAACTCATGCCTGTGAACCAATCCCAATTCAGCCATCCTAATGGGTAATTCCCTATAGCTGTGAAGCTTTCTTTTATATACCAATATTCCACCCGGGCAGTTCATTGGTTTAATCGCATAAGGTTCATCATCTATTTCAGTAAAATACATATTTTCTTTGTAATGGTCCCAGTGTCCCGATTTGTGCCATAAATCAGTACCTAAAATAATAGGAGTCTTGATTTCCTGGTATTTTGCCTTTATGTGTTCTTTTCTCCAAAAATCTTCAAGCAGATTTCTTATTATCATACCGTTTGGATGAAAAAAAGGAAAGCCGGGGCCCTCGTCTTGTATGCTATATAGATCAAGCTCTCTCCCAAGTTTTCTATGATCTCTCCTTTTGGCCTCTTCCAACATCTTTAAATATTCATCCAACTGACTTTTTTTTATGAAAGAGGTTCCATAAATCCTTTGTAACATTTTGTTTTTTTCATTCCCTCGCCAATAAGCACCTGCGACACTGGTGAGCTTGAAGGCCTTAACTTTGCCTGTAGATAATACATGGGGACCGGCACACAAATCAATGAACTCACCTTGTTTGTAAAACGAAATAATCTCATCCTCGGGCAAATCCATTATAAGCTCTACCTTATAATCTTCGCCATGTTCTTTCATAAGTTCTATTGATTCATTCCTCGGCAATTCAAATCTGCTTAAACTTAAGTCTTCTTTTATTATATTCTGCATTTCTTTTTCTATCTGCTCCAAGTCAGTATCTGCAAAAGGCCTTTCTGTATCAAAATCATAATAAAAACCATTTTCAATTGCCGGGCCGATAGCAAGTTTAACATCGGGAAATAATCTTTTCACCGCTTGGGCAAGTATATGTGATGTTGTATGTCTCAGCGCAAGTCTTCCACCCTCATCGTCAAAAGTCAATATTTCCAAATCGGAATCCTGTATAATTTCCTTGTTTAAGTCAACTATCTTGCCGTTTAACCTTGCAGCTAAGGCTTCCTTTCGTAATTTGTTTCCTAATTCACCAACTATCTCATCAATTTTTATACCCTTTTCGTATTCTGCAGATTTTGAATCTTTAAATGTAACGCTAATCATAATAACCCTCCTCAATTTGTTAATAAAAATAAAACTCCCGTCCCCAAAGGGGCGAGAGTATCCGCGGTTCCACCCTAATTATTTCTTATAAATTATAACGTAATTAACGGTATATCCTACTAAATTCAGTACACAGCTCCAAGGTGGTCTTCAAACATTCGCCTTAAGAAATACTTTCAGCCAAGGTATTTCATCTCTTTTAAAGCCTTATGCCTTACTCGTCCTTTTCATTGCAGATAATATTTTAATACCATTTTAATATCATTCTCCGTTTATGTCAACAATTTCGGGATAAAACAATCATAAGTATTCCCTGAACCAACCCTATTATTGCACCCAGTATCCCACCTAAAATTTCAATATGTTTCAACTCTCTTTTCGCTAACCGCAATGTAATCTCTTCAAGTTTGGTCAAGTCGATTTGATTTATTTTATCCTCAACCATTTTTCCTATACTGATTTCTTTTGAAGTTTTTTCATATAAATCCTTAACTAAATTCTCAATCATAAGCGGTGCTTCTTTATCAATTTGATCTTCTATATAAGATACTATATTTTCCCTTATAATAAAAGGCACCAAAATAGGTATCTTCTTATTTATTTTTTCTGATATGGCTGATTTTATTGATGTTAATGCGGACTCTCTGTTTTTATCATTGGATATTTTCTCTAATATTTCATCAATATCTATCAATTCTTCTTCAATGGTCAAACCTACACTAACTGCAATCTCTTCTCTCCTCTTAGGAAGCAAGCCCTGAATCTTATAGTCTATAATAGGTATATGTATAGGATAAATAGGCCTTAACAACATTTTTATAGCTAAAACATTTGTTATCCAGCCTATAATTCCACCTATGAAAGCCGGTATAAAAAATCTCAGAAACATTTGTTACCCCCATTTTTATTTATCTTTAGGACTGCAAAAGTTAGAGTTTAATTTGTTATTCTTTTAATTGAACCAAAACCGCATATATCACAATTTTGACAGATTTCTGTTCTATCATAAAACACATTTTGAATTGTTTGTATGATTTCCTTATTAGCAAATTCATCAATTTTATGCAAAATTATTTTTTTGGGTGCAATTGTTATGAGGTTACTTATTAGTATATCATCATAATTTAATTCTTTATTAGTCAATTCCTGTCTAAATTCATCTACATCTTCATAACTGATTTTGGACTTGTTTTCATCCATTAGGATATAATTACCATTTTTAACTGCCACCACATGTATCACATTTATTTTCGATTCCTGTATTTCAACAAAATATCTTAATAACTTGATGAATTCATTATACTCTTTTTGAGTTATATATGCTTCAACTGCTTTGTCGACCAATATACATAACTCCTTAACATAGTCATCCAATCTGAAATTAACAAAACCATCTAAAATAATCAGATTTTCCGTTTCAAGATAATTAAAAATACTTTTTACTATTTTAGAACGTCTTAATTGCTTATAATAATAACCATCGTAAAAATTATCTTCGTTTTTAATCAAATGGTTGGCAAATTCATAAATCTGTTTTCTTTCGTTGTTTGTCACATAAACATAATAATCTTTTATTATTTTTTTTATTAGCAAAGATTCATAATTATTTAATATAACATCGGATAATGTTGAGGCTATGCTATAT
>JAAYKT010000437.1 GCA_012522255.1 Clostridiales bacterium | reverse complement strand
ATCTTCGTTTTCTTTGAGCCATATTGATAGCTGGTCTTCATTTCTATAAATTTCATCTTTTACTTGGTCTAAGAATATAATTTTTTGTCCGCCATTTTCTATCAATTGTCTCCAAAAAGCAGGCGCCATTTCAAAGGGATAGATTTGCCTGTGACAATAAATTAGTATATTGGAATCAAGTGCAAATCTTCTATCCATACGTCAAGACTCTTTCCCTTATTTCATCGAAGGTCTTTCCTTTGATTCCTCCCAATAATCTAAATGCATAGGTATAATCTGTATCACCTGCTTCAGTGCTTGTTATTACAGCCTTTGTAAAGGTTGGACTAATTCTTGTATTAAAAGTATTATAAAAATTCCCGCCGCCTGCGCCCTCATTAATATTTGTATCAAAATATCTCATTGCCCTGTCAATGACTGTATCCAATGTATCTTGTCTGATAAGTTTTAGCTCTTTCAATTTTATGGCCAGTGCAGTTTCGCTGACTTTCAGTAAACTGGCTAAATCATTTATCTGTATTAACGGTTCATTTTGATTATCCCAAAAACCTTTTATTCGTGCCTGGGGCATTAAGAACTCTCCTGTCAGGCGATTTATATATCTCTCATTTTCTTTGGTGCTATAAAGTTCATCTTCTATAAATAAGTTCTCATGTCCTAATAGTACATGAATGAATTCATGTACTAAGGAAAAGATTTTACCGCCCAGGGAGTCATTATTATTAATGAAAATTATCGGAGCAATATCATCATAGAGCATAAAGGCTCTAAATTCGTGAATCTCAAGTTTTCTGCGGGTGTTATTGCCAACTACACCGTTTTGCATAACCAGTATGCCTTTGTCTTCCATTTTGTTTTTCAGGAAATTATAAGCCATACCATGGTCTTTAACAGCTGTGTACCAATCTTCTTCCGGGCCTAGCAATTCTTTAGCCAGGGATGCATCATGACTAATTGTGCCGTTCTTTTGCTGATTAAATTTTTCAATTATGGTCAGTTTATCCCAGCCCAGATCTTTTCTATAATCACTCATCCAATTCCGTTTCATATCCATAGCAGTTATTGTGTCTTTGAGATTTTTGCTCATGTCCGGTAATTGGTTGTTTATAGAACGAAACTCCGCTTCCATTATGTTGATTTTCGGAGGTTCTTTGAGGAATAAATAGCCCAAAGGTATTTTCAAAAAGTCAGCAAAACCCTGTAGTTGCTTGAACGTCGGGTTGTTGTCTCCATTAATCCAATCATCTATCCTGGGAAATTTGTTTATGATTTCTTCATATTCTTTTTGGGATTCTTCCAAAGCCCAATGATATATTTCTTTTTTGATTTCAATTCTCGTTGCCTTAGGCATTTTCTCACCTCCTCGATTACTATTATAAACAGTTTATCTTTTATACCAAATCTATTTATTACTACATTATATTCATGACCGACAGAGGCGTCAGTCTCGGAGATTTTTTTAGTGTTTCGAAGATCCTTCACTTGCGTTCAGGATGACATGGAGGGGCCTTATCAACAACTTCGAGGCGTTCCCCTTCCACGCTCCTTCTAAACAAATGCTTACGCGTCTAAACATTTGTTTATTTCTGGTAATT
>JAAYKT010000436.1 GCA_012522255.1 Clostridiales bacterium | reverse complement strand
AAATATGCCCATGTATCAACTTTTGATAGCCAAATAGGATTTATCCTATCAAATAATTCAATTATGGAAATAGTAGGGTCTCCTTCAATTAAAGGTGCTGCAATCTCCAAGGCCAGGGCTTCGGTTTCTCTTTTAATTTTCTTTAATTGGAGTTTTCCTAAACCAAGAACCACTAAATAGAAAAAGACAAAAATATTAAATACCAGCATATTAGATATTATCAAATCTAACAATGCCCGACCCGTAGTACCAAGCATCCATTCAATTATTTGAAGAACCACTACTATCTCGTTTCCCTAATCATTACTTAGCCATTGGTCTTTTTCAGCATCTTTACCTAATTCTGTTCTGAGTTCAATAATCAATCCTTCATAATCAGATCGTGTATCAAAAAAAGCCCA
Source organism: Clostridiales bacterium (assembly GCA_012522255.1). GTDB lineage: Bacteria > Bacillota > Clostridia > Lutisporales > Lutisporaceae > JAAYKT01. The sequence continues at coordinate 1,134 of JAAYKT010000436.1, read as the reverse complement.
GCGCGAACCCTTATGCACACCTCTGCCGCTTGCAAGCATCTCATATCCTTCTTGGATAAAATCTTCTACTGCTTCATCAAAGTCTTTTACAGAGAACCTTAGGTGATGTAAACCTGGGGAGTGGGCTTCCAAGAACTCGCTAAAAATACTTACACCTTCAATTGGCTGAATAAACTCTAATGTGACATTGTCGATAGTGTCCAAAAACCCCAATCGCATTTTCCAATTACATTTATTACCTCTGTGTGTTGACTCGGGATCAATACCAGGGATTGGCCAATTTACAATCTTAATTTCATCAACTCCAATTAACTTTTTCAAATTATTTGAAATTTTATTTATGTCATTTACGACAAAACCAATTTGATCAAGATTGTATTTACGTTTCACAGTATCCACTCTTCTCCTTTTAAAAAAATCCGCATAGTTGGTTGCTTTTATTGCTCTTTTATCCTTTCAATGTTATCAGTTTTAAAACCAATTTTGCTAAACTTGATTCTTAACGAAAATTTTATTTAGCTCTATAATAGGTTTTCCTTAAAAATTCTCGTTACAGCTGTAGGCGTAGAGGCCATCAAAATACCCTCAAGAAATGATTTTTTTTGAAAGCAGGTAATAAGAGTTTGTAGCGTTTGGACAACCAATTCAGGTTTATCAATCGCTAAAACACAAACTATTCTCACTTCTATCTCTACGCCTTGAGAACCCATTTCACCAAAACAAATAGGATCAGATAACACTCCAACTGCTATAGCATTTTTATTTACGTGTACTGCATCTGTATGAGGAATTGCAACTCCGATAGGAAAAGGCAGTCCTGTAGGGTAGATTTTTTCTCGTTCTATGACAGCATTGCAGAAGCTCTCAGAAACATATCCATGCTGATATAATGATTCTGATAAAAGAGAAATTATCTCTGAACTATTCTGAACAGATAAATTAATTCTAATTAATTCATCGTGAATTAAATTGATATTCATAATTTATGCCTTGTACCATTTATTCCTCAAATGATTGGTAATTTATGCCAATTTCTCCTCAACCTCGCCTGTCTTAAGATTTGATAGAAAGCGAAGGATAAAGTAAAACACAGCGCCAATAATCAGGGTTGCAATCACAAATAACCATGGGTTT
>JAAYKT010000435.1 GCA_012522255.1 Clostridiales bacterium | reverse complement strand
TATAAATCCGGGCTATTTAGTCAAAAATATTTCATAAATTCATTATATAACTCATGCTTCATAAAATAAAGATTATTATATATTATTCGATAAGTCTTTATTATATTAAAACTTTGTTATAATATAGATGTATGATTGGGGGTGTTATTTTGTCAAAATCTATCGCAATTTTCAACCAAAAAGGAGGCGTAGGTAAAACTACTACAGTAGTTAACCTGTCTGCTTGTCTTTCAAGCCTGGGTAAAAAGATCTTAATGATTGATATAGACCCCCGAGGCAACACAACAAGCGGTGCAGGGATAGATAAGAATAATTTAAAATATTCAATATACGATATGCTTATAAATAATGTCTCACCAAAAGAATGCGTACTACCGACAGCAATGGAAAACTTGTTTATAATTCCTTCATCTGTCCAGCTGGCCGGCGCGGAGATAGAGTTAACGGAATATAAGCAAAGGGAGTTAAGGCTGCGGGAATGCATAAAAGATTTGATAGGCGAGTACGATTATATATTTGTTGACTGCCCTCCTTCTTTGGGCTTGCTCTCGGTAAATGCTTTATCAGCGGTAGACAGCGTTTTGATACCTATTCAATGCGAGTATTACGCTTTGGAAGGGGTCAGCCAATTAATGAACACATACAGGTTGGTGAAAGAGAATCTTAATAAAGACCTACAAGTAGAAGGCGTAGTTCTTAGTATGTTTGATGGTAGGACAAACTTGTCAATCCAGGTAGTGGACGAAGTTAAAAAATATTTTAAAGGTAAAGTATATACAACATTGATACCGAGGAATGTCAAATTAGCCGAAGCACCAAGCCATGGTATGCCTATAATTGAATACGATCCCAGATCCAAAGGCGCAGAAGCCTATATGGAATTGGCAGAAGAATTTATTTATATAAGCGAGGAAGTGGTTTAATGGCAAAAAAAACAAAGGCATTAGGTAAAGGCTTAAGTGCACTTATTCCGGAAAGTATAGAAGCCAAAGACAGTGGAATTATTGAATTGAAAATAACGGATATAGTTGCAAATGAGACTCAGCCAAGGCGCACCTTTGGTCAAGACACCCTTAGCGAATTGGCTGAATCCATAAAAGAACATGGTGTTGTGCAGCCCATAGTTGTGAGGAAAGATGGGAAAGGATATGAGATTGTAGCCGGTGAAAGAAGATGGAGAGCGGCGCGTTTGGCAGGGATAAAAACAATACCTGTAGTTGTTAAAGATTATAGTAAAGTTCAAGCAATGGAAATTGCATTGATTGAAAACCTACAAAGGGAAGACTTAAATCCGATAGAGGAAGCAAATGCATATAGAACACTTATGGAAGAACATAAAGTTTCACAGGATGATATAGCTAAAAGGATAGGTAAAAGCAGACCTAAAGTAGCAAATACTCTCAGACTATTAAATTTGAATGAAGAAGTGAGAGAACTTTTGATTTCCGGGGAATTATCTGCAGGTCACGGAAGAGCCCTTTTAGCAATAAGTAATGAAGCTCGGCAACTTGATATTGCAAAGAGAATTGTTAAAGAGGGGTTAAATGTAAGACAAACTGAAAAAATGTCCCAAAAAACTGTTAAAAAGAATAAAAAGCCTAAATCTCCGGAAATTGTTGAAATAGAGGGGAAATTGAGAGACATATTACATACGAAAGTCAGTTTAACTCATGGTAGGAAGAAAGGAAAAATAGAAATTGAATATTATAGCAACGATGATTTGGAAAGAATCATTAATTTGATAGAAAAGAAATAAAGGTGATATATCAATGAAACAATATATTTTGTCTTCTTTTATATCAAAGGACGGTGGAGGAAACTTAGCAGCTGTTGTATTGGACGATAAGGGTCTTAGCAGAGAACAGATGTTGGCTATTGCTAAAGAGAACAATCTATCCGAAACGGCTTTTGTTGATTTAAAAAGTTCAGATATGAAAAATTGGGTTATAAGATATTATACACCCATGGAAGAAGTTGATATATGCGGCCATGCGGCGTTGGCATCATTTTATCTTCTTGACAATATAGGAAAGATAGATTCCTACGAAGTATTTCATAAAACAAAGGCAGGAAAGCTTAAAGTTATAAAAAAAGAAAACATGTTTTTTATAGAAATGAAAACACCTGAAATTATTGATTTTTTTACAATAGACGAGGTTATGGACTTCACAACACTAAATAAACAGGATATATTGCCTAACAAAATAGGAAATATTTCTATTGTGTCAACGGGTTTAAAAGATGCAATAATTTTGGTGCCTTCATTGAGAGCTTTAAAGAATACGAATATAAAAAAAGAAAAAATGATATATCATTGCAACAGGAAAAATATTATAGGGGCACATATTGTTTCACGTGAAACAATAGAAAATGATTCAGATTTTGCTGTAAGGAATTTTGCTCCTGCCGTGGGAATAGACGAAGAATCTGCTACCGGCACTTCCAATGCTTCTTTGATATATTATGCGATACATGAAGGCATAGGAAAAAGAAAAGAAAGGCCTTATAAAATAGAACAGGGATATTTTATGGAAAGCCCCAGCAATATATATGTTTATCCTGATAACAATGAAGTTACTGAAATATATGTAGGTGGAAACGTGAAAGTCATTGATTCAATGGAGTTAGGTGTTAGATGTTAGGGAACATGCCTCCGGATGTTTGATTCTTCACTGGTATCAGGGTTTGGTGAGGGGGACTATTTGCTTAAAGTTTCCTATAGAGATAAAATCCTTTGGCGAGCCTCAAGATGATAAAGTTAGAATTCAGATCTCAGAACTCAGGGGATTAGTGTTGGGGTCGGACTTGCTTCGCACAAAAATATCATAGAGGTTTGAGTTGGTAACTTATGTGTCATCTGAATGCAGTGAAGAATCTTTTTAAGGGTCAGTTGTTAGGGGTTGGAAGATAAATGGCAGACGAATAATTGTTAAAAGATTGGATGTAACTGTTGCGGCCAAAGGTTTTATGAAGAATGTTTCACGTGAAACATTCTCGGAAACTACTTAATTGAAATGGATTAAAGCATTTCAAAATAAACATTAGAAGGTGAAATATATGGAATGGCTGGTTCTATTACTGAGTGATAACATTATCTATACAATTATCTTTGCCGTTCTTATACTGCTATTTTTATGGAATATTTTTATATCAATTCAATTGAGCAGCCTAAAAAACAAATATAAGCATTTTATGCGTGGTTCTAAAAGCTCCAACTTAGAGCAAATGATCATTGATTATATGAGTAGCATTGATAATACATCAAGTAAAATAGATGTTTTGAACAGTGAACTTATCAATTTAAAGGATCAGGCAGATAGATGTATTCAAAAATGTAATATCATAAGATATAATGCATTTTCAGACACCGGGAGTGATCTAAGTTACTCTATTGCTTTATTGGACAGTTTTAACAACGGATTTATTCTATCTTCTATTTATGGGCGTGAAGAGAGTGTCACTTACGCCAAGCCCATAGAACAAGGTAAATGCAGATATCCCTTATCCGTAGAAGAAGAGATGGTGTTGGATAGATGTTTGAAGTCAAGTATTTAGTTATTAGCATAATGCCGCCTTTCTAAGATAATAATATCTTTGGAGGTGGTATTTTGATTATAGAAATAGAAAAAGGATTGGAAGCATTAAAAAATGAGTTGGAAAGCAGAGGTTATGAAACCTTCTATTCAGGTGAGAATAAAGTTGCCGATGCTGTTTTGTATAGCGGCGAAAGCTTTCCCAGAGGTGTCTATGGAAGTTCTTATGTAAAAATGTTTGCCGCCACAAACACAAAGGGTTTTGGCGGAGCTTTGTTAATAAATGTTGATGATAAAAGTATAGATGAGATAATCAGTATATTAAACAATAGAAGTTATGGCCCGCTTTTTTAGTTTTCCATTGCATTTGGCTGAGGTGTTAAATATTCACTTCTATGATTTTTCCATAGATTGTGCCTGATTCCCCCTGCAATTATATTTGCCATATTCATAACAAGGCTTAAACGTGTATTTTGGAGAACCATTACTTCCATAAAACCGCCGACATTTACGACTCCTGTAATGCTGATATCTCCTATAGAGGGAAGTTTTTTGTTTAGCCCCGCACCGGGGTATAGAGGGCTGTCTTTGATATTTATATAACCAATTCTGTCTGCTTTGCCAAGGCAGGCATCAATGGCTACGACGAATGGGTTTTTAAAGTTTTTTAATTTGTATATATAGGCATTTAAATTTTTCGCATGAACAGGTTCATCCAAAGAGCCGTAAATGTGAACATTTTCCATTCTTATATCCCTTAGTTTGTGACCAACCAAAGGGCCAAGGCAATCGCCCGTGGATCTGTCTGTTCCTATGCAAAGAATCACAGTATCGGAATAACTATCATAAATAACCTTGCCCATAACTTCGGCCAGGTGTTCTGTAAAATTTATATAGGAAAAAGGTTTGGAAATATCTATTGATTCATCGAAGGCCATTCAAATTTGCTCCTCTTTTGTTGTTTTATAAACTATTGATGGTTATTCGTTATTAAGTATATCCAAATTCTCAAACTATAATACCGTATAATATGAAATTGAAGATAAAAATGCTATAATGTCATTATTATAGGACATTTAAATCTTGCACTTTCGATTGTGTTTAGATATCAACTTCATGTATTAATATGACGCATTGCCGGAGGTTCCTATGAAAGGTAAAAAGAAGTCTTTAGTTTTTGCAGTTGTTATTATGGTTGCTGCTGTTGCTGTTTCCTTAATAATCTATGCAAACAAGAAAAACTCAACAGATAAAGTAATAAAGAGATTGGATATCTATAAACAGGTAATGCCTGTTTCAAATAGCAGCGTGCTTTTATTCGACAATGGATTGCTCATCGAAGGTGAAGGATTAAATATAAAAGCGAGAGGGATAGACGGTACAAATTTATGGAGTACGAGCCTAAAATATAATATAAAAGATATCTTAAAATGTGGTGAAGATGTAATTGTCGTTACTGCTAATAACAATATCATAGTTTTGGATAGTTCGGGAAAATGGTTGTGGCAGTATGAATTACCTCTTACACCTTCTACTATGTTGGCTGACAAAAACAATAACTTTATATTGCAATATAACTGGCAGGAACATAATACATTCGAAATATTTAATTCAAAAGGCGAAAAACTGTGTTCGGGTATTATCGGAAAAGCACAGATTCTATCTTTTGATTCTTTTTCAGACAAATTTTTTACCATGACCTTATTGGATATTTCTACGGATACAGTGTTAAGCAAAGTAGCAACATATGATAGGAAAGGCGAGATACTTTGGGCAGTAAATTTTGATAAAGATATAGCTGCAAGGTCGGAGTATGGGGCCGGAGGACAGATATTTGTTGCGGGTGAGAATTTTTTAAAAAAATATAATTCCAAAGGAAGAATGTTAAATGAAATAATTTTGAAGGATAAAATCAGTAATTTTGCAATGTCTGAATCTTTATTAGTTACAATTGTAAAGCAGGTAGGATTCTATGAAATAGTAACTTATGATAAAAACCTAAATCAATTAGGGGCGATTGCCATTAAAAATAGGCCGGGTGGAATATTTGCTTTTAATGATGAATATTTAATTTATAACAGGGACAACCTTTCTTTAGCAAATAAGTATGGTAAAATTACTGCATTATATGAATCGAATTTTGACATTAACAGAGCATATATGCATGGAGATAGCAGTATTTATATTATTTCCAACAGAAGGCTCTTAAAAATTTTACGCTAAAGGAGAAATAGGAAGATGAATTGGGTTGACTATACCATATTAATAATCATCGTGGTCAGTGTTCTCTACGGGGCGGCGAGAGGGCTTATCCATAGTTTGTTTAAACTTGTGGGATTTGTGGCATCCATTGCTGTTACAAGGTTATACTATGATTCTGTTGCAAAGTTTATAATAGATAATACAAGTATCGATACTATAATTAATAACAGTCTTGCTTTAAAAGGTACGGAGGTGATGGGCGATGGCATTTTAGAAAGCCTTTATCTGGTGCTACCGGTAAGTAAAATGGCGGAAGATTTTCGGAGCTATATAGTAATGGTGATAATAAACTGTCTTGCTCTTTTTGCAACTTTTATTGTTGTGAAGTTTGCTTTAACGCTTTTGGAGTTATTGCTTAAAGAAGTTTTTAAGTTGCCGGTATTAAGGACAATTAATTATAGCACCGGAGCATTATTCGGCCTTATAGAATCAATTTTTATACTTTTGCTTATTTTTGCTTTGGTTGTGCCTATATCTGCATTAGATAAGTTTTCTTATATAGGAAGTTCAATTGAAAGATCGATGTTAGCAAAATACTTTTATTCCTATAATTTTATTTTGAAATGGCTGTTAACAAGTGGTTTGAATTTTATATTACATTGAGCGGAGGGTTACTGGTGAGTAGAAGAGGAACTATATTGGGTATTGTTTTGATCTCTTTGGGTATTAGCATTCTTTTAAATAACTTTAATGTACCTAAAAGTTTTGCCATCATAGTATTGGGTTTGACCATAATATTTCTATTTTATAAAAAAAGACAAAACGCCTTTTTAATTATCGGGTTAATTACAGTGATAAGCGGCGTATTGTCGGTATTAAAAGAATTTAATATTTTTGTTTTCAGAACAAAGGGTGATTTTATACTGCTTTTAATAGGAATAGCTTTTGTATTATTATATTATTTAAAGAAAAACATAGGTTTTCTATTTCCCGGAACAATTCTTTTATCGTTAGCGGCTTATTTGTTTTTGATTGAATATTTTAATAACCAAAGACTGTGGCCTAGTTTTTTTATTTTATTAGGTTTGGCCTTTTATGCCATTTATTTTATTACATTTTATGAAGAAGACAGTTGGCCTTTGGTTATAGGTACAATTTTTAATTTTTTGGGCATCTTGCTGTTAGGGTTTAGCTACGGATTTATTGGTAGGAGCACCCTGAAGTATTTGCGCTATATTTTACCTTTAGTTTTTATTTACCTGGGTGTATTGACTATGCTAAGAATAATTAAAAGAAAATCCTGAACATTCATCGCGGAATGGCTGTTTACTTTGGTATGCAAAATAATATCCAACTACTATAGGAATATACTTTTATTCTTTTGAAATATTAATGGAAGAGTTGGTAGTTGCAGCGTTTATCAAAACCTTATTTTCGTTTTCTTCATAGTTATTTGCTGTAATAACCGCTTCGCTCTGCGCATTGTCATCATTTGATTCTATATTAAAAGTTGATTCTAAATTTGTCAGGTTAATGTTACCTAAGGATGTTTTTGCATTAATCTTATATGCCGGGATTTCATCTTTTGGTAAGGTCAATATAATTCTACCGTTTGTTGTTTGCGCATCATAAAGAGCTTCTCCGGTTCCCAACGATATAACTTTGTTAAGATGAATGTAATTATTACTTGTAGATGCTTTAAGTGTATCAAAAGAAGATTCCGTTACTTCTACACCGGCGTTGGCGGTTTCTATTTGGGCAAAATGGGAAGAAGTTCTGTAAACCGATGTTTTGCCATTGTTTGTACTGGTAGTAAGGTTTTCAAGTTTGCAATTCTCCACATCTATTTTACCGTTTGTTGTTCCTATACTTAGTAAAGATGCACGGATATCATTAAACAGACATTTTGCATTTGTTGTTTCTATCTGTAACTCCTTAATGTTATTAGGTATTGAAATATCAATTTCACCATATATATTTATTGGGAAATTAGATTCAAGATTTATGGAATTTTCACCAGATATCAGTTCTATATAGTCATCTATGTTTATTTCTTCGTCATAAAGATTGAGTGTTAACATTGCAGTAAATTCCTTAGTGTCTGACCCATTCACAAAAACCTTAAGATTTTGTGTTTTTATGTTTATTTTCATATATTCATTAGATACAGGCAAAGTATAATTTTTTGTTATTTCATTATAATTTTCGATGTTTTTTATGCCGCTGTTCAGGTAAATGATTATTTTATCTGCAAATCTTACGGCAGCATCGGCAAAATCATTACTTACGTTTTCAACTTTGGAAATAAAATCCGGGCCAAACTTTTCTGCAAATTTCTCTGCTTTTTTACCTATTTCATTTATTGTTTCATTAAGTTTTTTTGATGAAAAATCTTTGTTTGTTGCGTGACCTCGTGACATTTTACCTTTTTCCAATACTTCCAAAAGCCTTATGGCCTCTTCTGAATTTATTTTTCCTTCTTCCAACATTTTAAGGATTAACAACTTTTCTTCCATAAAATAACCTCCTATTCTTTTAATAAGCCGATTGCTTCCTCTGTTGTAATTTCACCTTTATATAGTCGCTCTAATATATCTTTTTTAAAGTCACTGTTCTTAGATTCCCTTTTATAACCTAATGCTTCAATGAGGTTTTCCAGCTTGTTCTTTACAGTCGGATATGAAATACCCAAATCTTTTTCAATTTCCTTTATATTCCCTCTGTTTTTTATAAATATTTCAGCAAATTCCTTTTGTTCCTTTGTTAAATAACAAAATCTACATAACCGAAAGTTACCTTCAACCGCTGTTCCACAAGAATTACAGTAAAGCCTGACTGCTTCCAAATTCTCGGAGCAAACAGGGCACTTCCCAATTATCTCTTTTTTCATATACTCAACTCCAATGTGTTTTTTTGTTGAATCAATCTTTGACACTTTTATAACTTCTTAATTATAAATAAAACATATAAAATGGTACGACAATAGTCATTATGTAAACTAAATAAGTAAGAAGCGGATGTTTAAATAATGAGATTGCCATTATTGTAGTTTTATACCATATTACACTATAACTAAAAAAAGTCAATAAGAAAGTTAATAATATCAATAGTAATATTAATATACTTAAACAAAGAACAAAAGGTGATAACTATTCTCTTTATATTTTTATATTTTTTAGATATTTAATAATTAAACAATTTAATATTTATCAGTAAAAAATGTGAGTAAAATAACTAACTCCTTTAGCTCCTTTAAGATATATTTGATTATGTATTACAAAAAAGACTTATACATTATATAATATCTTATAAGGATTTGATACTGTTTAACCTGAAAGTCAGGATTAATAAAGGAGATGAATGAACATTGAAAGAAATAGACGGAAGAGGATTACAATGCCCGCAACCGATAATACTTACAAAAAAAGCTCTTGAGGAAACAAATGATAGCGAAATAATTGTCATTGTAGATAACGAGGTTGCAAGAGAAAATATAAAAAGGCTTGTTGAAGGTTTGGCCTTGGAATATAGCATTGAAGAAAAAGAAAAGTGTTTTTATATTAGTATCGAAAATAGAAAGGATAAAAAAATCTATGTTGAGAGTAAAGATGATATTGTTATAGTTATAAGCAATGATAAATTAGGCAGTGGCGATGAAAGTTTGGGCGAAGTGCTGATGAAAAGCTATATTTATTCCCTAACGGAAGTAGCGCCTGCACCTGTATCAATTATCTTTTTAAATACCGGAGTAAGATTAACAACATCAGGATCATCGGTTTTAGACAGTTTAAACAAACTTTATAACAATGGCGTGGGTATAATAAGCTGCGGTACTTGTTTGGATTATTTCGGTTTGAAAAACGAACTGAAAATAGGAGTTATAGGTAATATGTATTCCATAGTAGAAATTATGCACAGTGGCGGAAAGATAATAAATATTGGGTAATGTGCCTTTGCATATTTTATAACTTTGCCTTTTTATTATATGTCATTTGTTTTATAACATGGTAGTTATTCTAAAATTATAACTTTTATCTGTATTAAAAAGTAAATTATAACGAAAACGGTGATGGCAATACTGATGATAATATGACAGTAATGAGGGTATCTTTAAAAATAGGCGTAGAAGGGGGTGTTAGTGTAGTGGGATTTTACTTATGTATCTGTAGGTAATTACGTTAAAATAGGTATAAAAATTTTATTTAT